>DATAAL010000479.1:0-15846 GCA_036260145.1 Longimicrobiaceae bacterium
AGGGTGGCGCGTAGCGCCGGGTGAGGGCCGTCGCTGCAGGCCCCCCGCCGGAGCGCATCCGGCACTCCCATCCCTCCACGACAAAAGCCCTCCCCCAGACTTGGGGGAGGGTGGCGGCTCTCAGGCCGCCGGGTGGGGGCGCCGTGGTGGAGCCGCCGAAGCTCCGATCCGACCTCGGCACCGGTTCCGTCTACATCGCCGCCTGGGGTGCGCCGAACGCGGACGTGACCGGCCTTCCGTCCCAGAAGTCCGGGCGGGGCACCCCCAGGAGCCAGAGCACCGTCGCGGCGGTGTCGTAGGTGGTGATGGGCGCGCGGATCGGGCCGGGGACGACCCCCTCTCCCCAGGCGATCCAGGGGATGGTCATGTCCACTGCCGACTCCGAGCCGTGATCGCGGCCGCTCCCGCCGTGGTCCGCGGTCACGATCAGCACCATGTCCTCCCCGAAGCGCTCCCGGGCGGCGAGCAGGACCTCCCGTACCGCGGCATCCGCGCGTCGTACCGCGATGCGGTAGGGGAGGGACATCCACCCCAGGACGTGTCCCGCGATGTCGGGCTCGGAGATGTGCACGAAGAGGAGGTCAGGATCGCGGTATTTCAGGTACCGACGCACGTCCTCCGCCATGCGCGCCGCGGAGAGGACCTCGTATCCCCGCGGGGCGGTGGCCCAGAACTCCGGCCGCCCGCTGCCGACGAGGTGGCGGAACTTGGCCTTGCCGAAGAACGCCGCAACCTCCAGCCCCGCCGAGTCCGCCAGGTCGAAGATGGTGGGGACCCGCACCCTCCCGGTCTCCGACACCCGGTCCTCGTTCCAGGTGATCCCGTGCTTCACCGGGGACACTCCCGTGACCATGGAGGTGTGGGAGGGGAGCGTCTTGCTGGGGAGGATGGTGCGCGCCTCCAGCGAGTACGCCCCCTCCCGCACCAGCGCCCGGAGCGTGCGCGCCCCCGCCGCCTCGATGGCGCTCGGTCGCAGACCGTCGATGGAGATCACCACCACGTGTTGCGCCCGCCGCTCCGCGAGCGGGGGGTGCGCATGCCGGGAGACCGCGGCGGCGCACCCGGCGCCCAGGGAGCAGAGGACCGCGGAGGTCAGTGCGCGGAGCACGAATGTTGTCGTCATGGTGGATCTACGAAAGCGAGACAGGGGCCGACAGCTCCCATCCGCCAGGGATCGAGGGAGCCCCAGCCACACGCCCACCGGTCCCCGGGACATCGGAAAGGCTCCTCCGGACTGTTGCCGTCGTCGGGTGAATCTTTTCGGAGGTCCCGTCGTATCAGATACACGAGGCAAGATTCGAGCGTTCTACCTTCTTCCCATAGACGCCGCGCGAGAGCGGCGCGGGAGCCTAGCATGTACTGTTCCACCTGTGGAGCCAACGTTCCCGCCGGCCGGGTGCACTGCACCAGTTGCGGCGCGGTAGTGGCCTCCGCGGGCGCACCCCTCGCCCGGCAGGCGGTGGGGCGCGTCCCGGTGGCCGTGACGCACAACTGCCCGCGGTGCGGATACACCGGGGAGGGGATCTCCTACTTCTCCAAGGGATCGCACGTCGCCGGGCTGATCGTCCTGGGGCTGATCAGCGCCGGCTTCATGGGGATCTTCGCCCTGCTGTACTGGCTGAGCCAGCGCAACCACGTGATCTGTCCGCGGTGCGGAAAGAACTGGGGGAGCACCACGGATCTGGTGCTCGCCCCGCATGGCGGCGGGGCGGCCTTGCCGGCCCAGGCCGCGCTCCCGGGGGGGGGCGGATCCGCCGCACACGGGTGGTCAATCGCCCTCTTCGTGCTCGCGGCGATACTCCTGGTGAGCGGAATCGCCGCCTTCGAGGTGGCTCCCCTCGTGATCGGACTGGCTGCGGGTGCAGGCGGGCTGGCGCTGCAGAGCACCGCGCGCAGGGCGCGGGAGGCGCGGCGCGCGGCGCTGATCTCCAGTCTGCAGCTCCCCGTGCTGAAGCTGGCGGAGCAGCGGCAGGGACGGCTGACGGTGACCGAGGTGGCGGCGGCGCTGGGGTGGACTCTCCCGCGGGCGGAGAAGGTGCTGAACTCGCTGGACGACGGGCTGCGCGTCAACTCCGAGGTCACGGACGAAGGGGTGATCGTCTACGAGTTCCGGGAGCTCATGCACGGTCCCGACCGGCTGCCCCCGGCCCAGACGTAGCCAGGTCAGGGGACGAGGTCGGCCTCCTCGATCCCCGGCCCCCCGGGGCGCTTGGCGCGTCCCTTGAGCTCCGCGACCCGCTCGCCGAAGCGGTCGAGGGAGGTCCAGCGGGCGGGGTCCACGCGGGCGATGGCCGCGGAGAGCCGGGGGAGGGCGAACTCGCGGACCCTTCCCTCCCGGTCCTCCGCCGTATAGCTTCCGGCGCGGACCGCCTCGGCGGGGAGGAGGCGGAGGAGGCGGGTGCGGAAGGACTCCTGGGCCCGGATGCTGAGCTGCGGGACCTCCTCCACCGTGCCCACCAGGACGAAGTCGTCCCCGCCCACGTGTCCCACGAAGACCCCGGGGTGCTCCCCGAACTCGCGCAGGATGCGTCCGACCTCCTGGATCGTCCCGTCGGCCACAGTGAAGCCGAACCGGTCGGAGAAGGGCTTGAAGTTGTCCAGGTCGAAGTAGCACACCGAGAACGGCTCCCCCAGGTCGCGGCGGCGCAGGATCTCGGTGTGGATCGCCTCCCCGCCCGGGAGGCCGCTGGTGGGGTTCCGGTCCAGCGACCGCTTGGACAGGCGGAGGAGGGCGCGAACGCGGGCCACCAGCTCGCGGGGGTCGAACGGCTTCGGCAGGTAGTCGTCCGCCCCGGAGTCGAACCCTGCCAGACGGTCCTCCAGCCTCCCCTCCCCGGTGAGGATCAGCACGGGGAGGTGCGCCAGGCTCGGGTCCGACTTGACCTCCTGGCAAACCTCCAGGCCGTTGGGGCGCCCCATCCGGTAGTCCAGGAGGAGGAGGTCGGGCTCGCGCCGGCGGACCTCCGTGAGCGCATCCGTTCCGTTGCGGACGGGACGAACGGAGTACCCGGCCGCGCGCAGCACGTCCGCAGTCATCTCGCGGAACGCGTCGTCGTCGTCGGCGAACAGGATCTCGCCCATCTCCCCCACGTGGTGCACCAATTTTGACTCCGGTCTCCGAATTCCAGACTCGCGGCGGGCGCCCCCTGCTCCGGCGGTCTCTGCGCGTGAGCGTCCTGCGCCTGGCCGTCCCGGGCCTCCTCGCCATGGGCGCGGGCGGCCTCCCCGCGCGCGCCGCGGCGCAGCAGCAAGGTACTCCGACCACCGGCCCCGTGTCCACCCGCGCGGCGGACCGTGCCACCACGGAGCTGGCCCGGCGTATCGACGCGGTGATCGACCGCCCCCCCTTCAGCCGGGCCCACTGGGGGATCCTGGTGTGGGATCCGGCGAGCGGTCGCGCCCTCTACCAGCGCAACGCGGACCGCCACTTCATCCCCGCCTCCACCCTCAAGCTGGTGGTATCCGCGGCGGCGGCACACCTCCTGGACCCGGGGTTCCACTTCCGCACCAGCGTGCACGCCGCCGGGCCGGTGCGCGACGGGACGCTGGAGGGGGACCTGGTGCTGTACGGCAGGGGCGACCCCATGATCTCCGGCCGCTACTTTCCCCGCGCCACCTCGGTGCTGGAGGCGCTGGTGGACTCGCTGGCGGCGCGGGGGATCCGGCGCGTGGCCGGCGGGATCGTGGCTGACGAGAGCCATTTCGACTCGGTGCAGCTCCGGGCAGACTGGGAGCGGTACGACCTGCTCTGGTGGTACGCCGCCCCGGTGGGGGCGCTCGGCTTCAACGACAACTCCATCGACTTCCGGGTGGAGCCGGGAGGCCGCGTGGGAGACCGGGCGCGGATCACCGGCGCTCCGGTGAGCGGCTTCTACACCCTGGACAATCGCACCCGCACCGTGGCGCGCGGGCGCCCGCAGACGCTGGACTTCGACCGGGTGCCGGGGACCAACCGGATCATCGCCTACGGGGAGATCCCGCTCGGCGCCGCGTCACGCACGGAGTACGTGGCGGTGGTGGACCCCGCCAGGGTGGTGGGGACGGTGTTCCGGGAGATCCTGGAACGCCGCGGGATCCGGGTGGACCGGCCCGAGGTCCGGGTGGTTCGCGACCCCGCCCAGGCCCCGGCGGTGCGCGTCCCGGCCCTGGCCGAGCACCTCTCCCCCCCGCTCCCCCAGACCATCGGTCCGATCCTGGGGAACAGCCAGAACTGGTTCGCGGAGCTCCTCCTCAAGACGCTGGGGAAGGAGGTGAGGGGGGAGGGGAGCTGGGACGCGGGGCTGGCGGTGGAGCGCGACTTCCTGGTGCGCGTCGTGGGGATCGACTCCGCCGCCTTCGTCCTGCGCGACGGCTCGGGTCTCTCTGCCGGGAACCTGATCACTCCCGAGGCGCTGGTGCGGATCCTGGTGTGGGCGCGCACCTCGCCCCGGGGGGAGCTGGTGCGCCAGGCCCTCCCGGTCTCCGGCCGGTCGGGATCGCTGAGGAGCCGGCTCACCGACCTCCCGGGCCGGGTCGCGGCGAAGTCGGGGTACATCGGGAACGTGGACTCGCTCAGCGGCTACGTGACGCTCGCCGATGGGCGGGAGGTTCTGTTCAGCATCGTCGCCAACGCCTCGGGGCTCCCCTCGTCGCGGATGAAGGGGGCCATCGACGACATCGTCAGGGCGATTGCCCGGGTGGAGCTCTCCTGAACGAGCGCGAACTGCTTCCGGATGGCTCGGGCCGGGGGTATCCCTCCCGGCGGGGGGCCGGGCTGGGGAGCGCCGCCCTCCGGGTGGTGGCGCCTGCGCTCGCGCTGGGGCTGACCCTTGCCGCGGCGGTCCCGGCGCGGTCCCAGTCCGGCGTCGCGGCGCCCCCGGCGATCGAGCCGGCGCTGGCGCGCGCCACCTTCGACTCGGCCTGGGCGATGATCGACCGGACGCACTTCGACTCCACCTTCAACGGGGTGGACTGGCGCGCGGTGCGGAAGGAGCTGCGCCCCCGGGCGGCGGCGGCGCGCGACGTCCACACGCTGCGGGCGGTGCTCACCGAGATGATCGGAAGGCTCCGGCAGTCGCACTTCTACCTGATCCCCGCGGAGGTGGACGAGACGCTGGCGGCGGTGGACGACGCCGCGGACGAGGAGGAGTCCCCTTCCGCTTCTGCGGGAGGAGACGCGGAGGCCACGCGGGCGGACTCCGCGGGCGAGCCCGCGGAGGGAGAGGCGGGGATGGAGGTGCGCGTGGTGGACGGGCGCTTCGTGGTGGCCCGCATGCTCCGCGGCGGAGCGGCGGAGGCGGCCGGGGTGCGCACCGGGTGGACGGTGGAGGCAGTGGGGAGGAGCGAGACCGCTCCGGTGCTGGCGGCGCTTCGCTCGCTGCAGGGGAAGGCCGACCCGCGCTCGCTGGAGTCCCGGGCGCTGCAGGCCCTGCTCCCGGCGCTCTCCGGGCCGGCCGGCTCCGCGGTGAAGGTCAGCTTCCTGGACGGCTCGGGCCGTCGGGTCGCGCGGAGGCTCCTCCTCCGCCCCTCGCCGGGCGCGCGCACCCGGTACGGCAACCTCCCCGAGCTACCGGTCACGCTGGAGCGTGAGCGCCTGCGCCTGGAGGACGGGACGGTGGTCGGGGTGATCCGCTTCGACCTGTGGATGCCGGTGATCGCCCGCGCCTTCGACGAGGCGGTGGACGAGCTGCGCGACGCGGACGGGATCATCCTGGACCTGCGGGGGAACCCGGGCGGGGTGGGGGGCATGGCGATGGGGATCGCCGGGCACTTCATCGACGAGCGGGCTTCGCTCGGGACCATGCGCACCCGTGACACGGAGCTACGCTTCGTCGTGAACCCACGCCGGGTGGACACCCGCGGGCAGCCGGTGAAGCCGTACGCCGGACCCGTGGCGATCCTCCTGGACCCACTCTCCGCCAGCACCTCGGAGATCTTCGCCGGGGGGATGCAGAAGCTGGGGCGGGCCCGGGTGTTCGGGGAGACCTCCGCGGGGGCGGCCCTCCCCGCGCTCTCCGGCCGCCTCCCCAACGGCGACGTGCTGATGCACGCCTTCGCCTCGTTCACCGCACCCGACGGGGAGCCGCTGGAGGGGAAGGGCGTCGTCCCCGACGAGGCCGCGCCCCCCACCCGCGCCGCGCTCCTGGCGGGGCGCGACCCGGCCCTGGCCGCGGCCACGCGCTGGATCTCGCAACAGAAGCAGGGCCGCGCCCCGGCGCGGTGACTCCGGGCCCGCCGCTGTCCGGCGGCAGGAGAACGAACCCGAATCAGAGACTTCCGATGAACCACCGTCGTTCCACGGTACGCAGCCTCCTTCTCACTGCGGCGTGCGCCGTCCTGTCGGCGCCCCTGGCGGCGCAGGGCCCCGCGCTCCCGCCGGCCCAGCAGATCCTCGACCGGTACGCGCAGGCGGTGGGCGGCCGGGAGCGCATCGCCCGGTACTCCTCCGCCCACGTGGTCTCCGAGATGGAGATGCCGTCCATAGGGATGAAGGCGACCATCGAGAGCTGGGCGGCGAAGCCGAACCGGAGCTTCGTCCGGATGGAGCTCGGCGCGGCCGGCACCACCACCATGGGCTTCGACGGCACCGTGGGATGGTCGAACAGCGCCATCCAGGGCCCGTCGCTCCTCGAAGGGGCGGAGCTGGAGCAGATGCGCGAGGGCTCCGACTTCGTGGAGGCGATCTCCATGATCCCCGACCCGGCGGGCTACTCCGCGATCGAGACGGTGGAGCGCACGGAGATGGGCGGCCGGGTGTGCTACAAGGTCAAGCTGGTGCGGAAGTCGGGGCGGGAGTCCTTCAACTGCTACGACGTGGAGACGGGGCTCTTGGTGGGGATGAGCCGCACGCAGGAGACCGCGATGGGGAAGATCGAGACCACCGCGGTGGTGAGCGACTACAAGGAGTTCGGCGGGGTCATGATCCCCACCCGGAGCACGGGGACCATGATGGGGCAGCAGATCGTCTCCACCACCCGGAGCGTGGAGTTCGACACGGTGCAGCCGTCGCAGTTCGACCTCCCGCAGGAGATCCGCGCTCTGCTGGCCGGCAGTGCCCGGAGCCCCGGCCGCTGAGCACGGGCGGCTCGGGCTCCCTCCCGTCCACCCTCCGCGGATGATCCGGATCGATGGTCTGTCGAAGGCGTACGGCGGCTTCGTCGCCGTACGCGATCTCTCCCTGACCGTGGAGGCGGGGGAGGTATACGCCCTGCTGGGTGCCAACGGGGCGGGGAAGACCACCGCCCTCCGCTGCCTGGCCACCCTCCTCCGCCCCACCTCCGGGACCGCCCGCATCGCCGGATACGACACGGTGGAGCAGCCGCTGGAGGTGCGGCGCAGGCTCGGCTTCCTGGCCGCGTCCATGGGGCTGTACGAGCGGCTCACCGCGCGCGAGCTCCTCCGCTACTTCGCGGCGCTGCAGGGGCTGGAGGGCGCGGGCGCGGAGGCGCGCATCGCCGAGGTGGTGGAGACCTTCGGGATCGAGCCCTTCGCCGACCGACTCTGCGGCAGGCTCTCCACCGGACAGCGGCAGCGGGTCTCCATCGCCCGGGCGGTGGTGCACGACCCGCCCGCCCTGGTGCTGGACGAGCCGACGCTGGGACTGGACGTGCTGAGCGGGGAGGCGATCTACCGCTTCATCGACTCCGCCCGGTCGCGTGGGAGGGCGGTGCTCTTCTCCACGCACCAGATGTCGGAGGTGGAGCTGCTGGCCGACCGGGTGGGGATCATCGCCGGGGGGAGGCTGGTCGCGGAGGGCACCGTCGAGGAGCTGGTCGGCCGGACCGGGGAGCGGAACCTGGCCCGCGCCTTCCTGCGGATCGTGGAGGCGGCGTGAACGCGCGGGTGGCGGTGCGTGTGCTGGCGAAGGAGCTGCGGGAGACGCTCCGGGACCGGCGGACGCTGATGATGATGGTGGTGATCCCGGTCTTCCTGTACCCGGTGCTCTTCGTCCTGATGGAGCAGCTCGCCCTGCTGGGGCAGCGACGGCTGGAGGAGGAGCCCGCGCGGGTGGCGGTGGTCGGGGGCGCGCCGGAGGCGGCGGCCTTCCTGGACGCGGACTCCGTCCTGCGGGTCGTGGCCGTGCGCGCGTCCCCCGAGCGGGCGGTGGCCGATGAGGCGGTGGACGCGGTGGTGGTCTTCGCGCCCCCGGCAGGGGAGGGGGAGACGGGACATGCGCGGATCGTTTTCGACGACACCCGCGACCGCTCGCGCTATGCGCGGGACGTGCTGGATCGCCGGCTGGAGGGCTGGGGCGACACCCTGCTGGCGCGGCGGCTGGCGGAGCGGGGACTCCCGGCCGGCTTCGCGGAGCCGCTGGCGGTGGCCGGCACCTCCGTCGCCACCGCGGAGCAGAAGGGGGGGTACGCGCTCGGCCGCTTCCTCCCGCTGATCCTGATCCTGATGACGGTCCTGGGGGCCTTCTACCCCGCGATCGACCTGGCGGCGGGGGAGAAGGAGCGCGGGACGCTGGAGACGCTCCTCACGGCGCCGGTCCCGGCGCGCGACATCGTGGCGGGGAAGTTCGCCGCGGTGGCGGTGATCGCCTTCGCCGCGGCGGTGCTGAACCTGGGGAGCATGCTCCTGACCTTCCAGTCCGGGGTGTTCCGCTTCGGGGAGGCGGCGTCGCTCAGCTTCTCCCTCCCCCTCTCTGCGGTGGGGGTGGTGCTGGCGGTGCTGGTCCCGCTGGCGGTGCTCTTCGCGGCGCTCTTCCTGGGGATCGCGGTGCGCTCTCAGTCGTTCAAGGAGGCTCAGAGCGCGCTGACCCCGGTGTACATCCTGAGCTTCCTCCCCGCGCTCCTGGCCACCATGCCGGGGATCGCTTTCACCCCCGGCCTGGCGCTGGTCCCCGTGGCCGGGGTGGCCTTCCTCTTCCGGGGCCTGCTCTCGGGGGATGCCCCGCTGGCCGCCTCCGTGGTGGCGCTGGCCTCCACCGTGGTGTACGCCGGGCTGGCGCTCGGGTTCGCGGCGCGCAGCTTCGGGCGCGAGGAGGTGCTGTTCGGGAGCGGCTCCGGGGCGGCGCCCGCCGGCTCGTTCCTGGAGCGGGTGCGGGGGTGGCGCACGGCGGGGCGGGGGGTGCCGCTCCCGGCGGAGTCGCTGGCCTTCGTCGCCGCGGTCGGGCTGGCGTACTTCTACCTGGGCGGGGCGCTCCAGGCCCGGTTGCTGGAGCGGGGGCTCCTCGCCTCCGAGTGGCTCCTGCTGGCCCTCCCGGCGGTGGCGTTCGCGGCGCTGGGACCGTACGACGTGCGGAGGACGCTGGCGCTGCGCCCGGTGGGACCGCGCGCCCTCGGGGCGGCGCTCCTGGTGGTCGCGGGAGGGATCCCGCTGGGGTGGGCGATCGCCTGGTTGCAGGCCCTCTTCATCCCGGTTCCCAGGGAGCTGTTCGGGGTGCTGGAGAAGCTCTTGACGGCCGGCGACCTGAGGCGGTTGATTTGGTTGCTCTTCCTGGTAGCTCTGACCCCGGCGGTGTGCGAGGAGCTGGTGTTCCGGGGAGTCCTCCTCCAGGGGCTGAGCCGGGAGATGCGGATGTGGCGGGCGGTGGGGACCACGGCGCTGATCTTCGGCGCCTTCCACCTCTCCTTCGAGACGGCGATCCGCTTCCTCCCCACCGCATGGGTGGGGCTCCTGGTGGGGTACGTGGTGTGGCACACCCGCTCCCTCTTCGCGGGGATGCTGATGCACTTCGTGAACAACGCGCTGGCGGTGGTGGTGGTCTCCACCCCCGCGCTCCGCTCCCGGCTGGTCACCCCGGAGGGTGAGCCGTCGTGGCTGCTGGTGGCCGTCGCGCCGCTCCTCCTCTTCGCCGGGCTCCGCCTCCTCCCCCGGCGCACGGCGGAGCCGCTGGACGCCGCACCCGGGGGCTCCCTGACTCCAGCCTAGCAAGGAGAGACAGACAATGGTCGCTGCCGTGGTGCTGATCCGCTCCGTCCCGGGAGACGTCCCCGCGCTCGCCCGCCGCATCGCGGGGATCGAGGGGGTCACGGAGGTCTATTCCGTCTCCGGGGAGTACGACCTGGTCGCCATCATCCGGGTGGCGGAGTACGAGCGGATCGCCACGATCGTCACCGAGGAGATCGCCCAGGTGAACGGGATCGAGCGGACCAACACCCTGACCGCGTTCCGGGTGTACTCCCGGCAGGACCTGGAAAAGTCCTGGGACATGTTCGAGTGAGCCACCCGGGTCCTTTCCGCATCCGGATCCCGCTGAGAGGGACCCGGACGCTTCGCTTGCCCTCGAATCCCTGCTACAGCAACCAGTCCGCGGCGGGCAGGAGGAGCCCCACCCCGGTCCCACGCGGACGACGCACCATCATGCGACGGGCACCAGCTCGAGGGTCGTGAGCTCCCGGTGCGGCTCGGCGAATCCACGCACCCACTTCTCCGACGCCCTGGTGTCGTACTTCTCGGCGTAGGCTCGGCTGACGGCTTGCCGGAGCCGCTGGCTCCGCGTCCGCCGGGCGCGAACGGCGATCTCCTGCTCCCCGATCCGGATACTCCCGAGCGGGTCGCGCTGGAACGCGCGGTACCAGCCGGTCGGCTTGTCGTTCCAGGAGCGAATGAAGACCCTGCGCTCCACCACCACGACCCATACTCCGGTATGGCGGTGGTCGCTGCCGGAGCGAACTCCGAGGATCTTGGCTCTGTCGACTGCCTCCAGAACCGCGTCCGGGAAGCCTCGCGTGGCGGTCATCTTACCGGGGGTGTGGGGTTGCTCATGAGGCAGAAGGCGCACGTGCTCGCGGTGCGTGAAGAGCTGGCGTTCGGCTCAGTCCCGGGGCGGAGGGATGCACTGCCCTGAGTGAACGGATCCAGGCAGCGCGTGTTGCGGCAATCGCGACGAGGGCGTCGGTCACCTGAACAGCTTCGACCCGGGCCTGAGATCATAATATGCGAAACGACTCCACATATCCCTTTGTATGTGGAGTGCGTCCAGGTAGCACTGAGAGCAGGCGCAACTTACGGCTCGACGAACCCCTCTCCTCAGCCAGTATACCGCTGGCCTCACCGCCCGGCAAGCAAGCACTATCCCGGGGGTGGGCTACCCGATGTCCGCTCGTCACCTCCCCGTTCCGGCTCAGCCCCGGACCCGGGCGCTTCCCGCGAAGGAGGAACCTTTTTCCCGCGCGGAAGGTGTCGTATGTTCACGGTGTTCCACCCGATGGGAATACCTGGCGTCCCACACCGATCCGGAGCCTACCGTGAAGCTCTCGAGCCTGTCTCTCGCAGCAGTCCTCGCCGCCGCGGCGCAGGCCGCGTGCGCGCCCTCTCCCGGCACCCTCTCCACCCCGCCGCCCGCGTCCGCCGCGGGGAGCGCGCCCGGGGAGCTGCCGCGGACGCACGCACCCCGGCCGACCTCGCCGGAGATCCGCACGGCGGACCTGACGACCCGGCTGTACCTCGTCGCCGACGACTCCATGCAGGGCCGGCGGGTAGGGGAGCCCGGCAACGTGATGGCGACCGACTACATTGCCGCGGAGTTCCGGCGGCTGGGGCTGGAGCCCGCGGGGGAGAACGGGACGTATTTCCAGACGGTGCCGATCGTGCGCCGCGAGCTGGATCCCGCGTCGTCGCTCCAGGTGGACGGCACGGTCCTCCGTCCCTGGACCGACTTCGTCCTCCGGGACCAGGGCCCGGGCGCCCGCTCCCTGGACGGGGTGCAGGCGGTCTTCGCCGGGACGTGGGGCGACGAAGGGTCGATGATCCCCGCCGCCGGGGCCGCGGGGAAGCTGGTGGTGGTGGGGGTGCGGGCGGGGGCGGGGGGACGGGTACCGTGGAACATCCGGCGGGCCGTGGCTCCGCGGTACCCGGCCGCGGCGGGGATCGCGGTGGCGGCGCTGGAGGTGGTGCCCGAGGAGACGGTGGAGTCCATCCGGGAGCCCGGCCTGCAGCTCGCCGCGGGTGCCGGCGCCCCGACCCCTTCCTTCCTGTGGATCTCGCGGGCGACCGCCCGTGCCCTCCTGGGGGCGCCCCTGGAGGGGATGCAGCCAGGCTCCGTCGGGCGGACGGTGCGGGGAACGGTGCGCTACGTTCAGACGCCGGCGCCGGCCCCCGCGCGCAACGTGATCGCCATCCTGCGCGGGAGCGACCCCGCGGCCCGGGGGCAGTACGTGGCCATCGGCGCCCACAACGACCACGAGGGAGTCGCCGCCGAGGCGGTGGACCACGACTCGCTCCGCGCCTACAACCGGGTGATGCGCCCCCAGGGCGCGAACGACGAACCGGGGAACCCGACCGCGGCGCAGTGGTCGCAGATCCGCTCCATCCTGGCGTCGCTCCGGGCTACCCGCCCCGCGCGCCGGGACTCCATCTACAACGGCGCGGACGACGACGGCTCCGGGACGGTGGTGCTGCTGGAGATCGCGGAGGCGCTCGCCACCTCGCCCGCGCGCCCGCGGCGCTCCATCCTCTTCGTGTCGCACACCGGGGAGGAGGCGGGGCTGCTGGGGTCGCAGTGGTTCACGGACCACCCGACGGTGCCGCGGGACTCGATCGTCGCCGCGCTCAACATGGACATGGTGGGGCGGGGGCGCCCGGAGGATATCGCGGGGGGCGGCCCCGGGTACATCCAGCTCATCGGCTCGCGGCGGCTCTCCACCGAGCTGGGGGACCTGATCGACTCGCTCAACCGCGCGCGCCCGGACCCCATGCGGATCGACTACTCGTTCGACGCGCCGAGGCACCCGCTGAACCGCTACTGCCGGAGCGACCACTACATGTACGCCCGCTACGGGATCCCCATCACCTACCTCTCGCGCGGCTACCACATCGACTACCACATGGTGTCGGACGAGCCGCAGTACATCGACTACGAGGGGATGACGACGGTGGCGGGGTTCGTGAGGGACATCCTGGTGGCGGTGGCGAACCGGGACCGGCGGCTGGTGGTGGACAAGCCGAAGCCGGACCCGAACGCCCCGTGCCAGCAGTAGGTTCCTGAACTGCTCGTAATAGCGCGGTAGGGCATGCCCCCCGCTGGCGCGGGGGTCGGGCTGCGGCTCCGTAACGCACGATACCGCCGTGCGTAATGGAGTCGAGCCCTGGCAAACTGCCGCCGGGTCTGTGCAACCGGGATGATTCCTCACGCAACTGCACCCCCACCCCCCAAACTTGCCCCCTCGATCCCCCGCAGGTGGGGGAGGGGAGAGCAGCACTGGGAACCGTCGCGCTCCTCCTTCCCTCGCTCGCGGGGGAAGGGGTCGGGGGGATGGGGGGCCGCCGCTTCCCGTCGTCCCGGTCGATTCCCGGTCTTCCCGCTGCCGTCTCACCTCCGCATTCCGGGAGGCCTCATGCCATCCGCCCTTCGCGTAGCTCCCCTGCTGCTGATCCTCTGCACCGCTCCGTCCCTCGTCTCCCAGACCGTGCGCGGGGAGCTGGTGGACGACGGCGGGCGCCCCGTCCCCGCCGCCTTCGTGATCCTCCAGGACTCGGTGGGGCGGTCCGTCACCCGGGCGCTCACCGGGGCGGACGGGCGCTTCACGGTGCAGGCGTCCGGAGCGGGCCGGTACACCCTGCGCGCGGAGCGGATCGGGTACACCAGCACCGAATCGCCGCCGCTCCGCCTCGAAGCCGGCCGGACCGTCGACCACCGCCTGGTCGTGGCGAGCCGCGCCGTGGCCCTGGAGGGGATCGTGGTGGGCGCCGAGCGGCGCCGCTGCGACGTCCGCCCGGCGGAGGGGCTGGCGGCGGCGACGCTCTGGGAGGAGGCGCGCAAGGCGCTCTCCGCGTCGGCCTGGACGGAATCGCGGGGGCTGCTGCAGGTGCGCCTCACCGAATACCAGCGCGACCTGGATCCGGACGGGAGAAGGGTGCTGGCGGAGCGGAAGACGGAGCACGCCGGACGCAGCCGCAGCCCGTTCGTCAGCGCCTCCGCCGGGCAGCTCGCCCGGTCGGGGTACCGGGAGCAGCGCGCGGACGGGGTCTGGTACCACGCCCCGGACGCGGAGGTGCTCCTCTCGGACGAGTTCCTCGACACGCACTGCTTCCGCGCGGTCGCCGGATCGGGGGAGGAGCGCAGCCTGGTGGGCCTCGCGTTCGAGCCGGTCGGGGGGCGTCCCACCACCGACGTGCGGGGGACGCTCTGGCTGGACCCCGCCACCCGCGAGCTGCGCCACCTGGAGTACGGGTACACCCGCCTCCCCCCGGAGGAGAGCTGGCGAGGGGTGGGCGGGAGGGTGGAGTTCCAGCGGCTCCCCAACGGGGCGTGGATCGTCCGCCGCTGGCGGATCCGGATGCCCACCGTGGCGGCTCCGGTCCCCACCTCGGGCCTCTCCGAGCGGCCGCGCCAGGCCCTGCTGGCGGGGTTCCGGGAGGTCGGCGGCGAGGTGGTGGAGGTCTCCGACGGAGCCGGGCAGCGCCTCTACAGCGGCGTGAGGGAGACCGTCGCCGGTGCCCGGGTGGCCCGGGCGCCCGGCATCCCCGCGCCCGCCGGTCCGGGACCCGCCGCGGGACAGTCCGCCGGCGCGGCGGCGCCGGGGACCATGGAGATCCTGGTGCGGGTGATGGACCAGGGGTTCCGCATCCCGATTGAGGGGGTGCGCGTCCGCTTCGTCGGCACGCCCTTCACCGGCCGGACGGAGCGGGACGGCACCGTACGTCTCGCCGGTGTCCCGGAGGGGCGGTACCAGGTGGAGCTGGAGCACCCGGTGTACGGAAAGCGGGTCCTGCTCGCGGACGTGGTGGGGGAGGGGAAGCGGGAGGTGGTGTTCCATATCCGCGATCCGCGGAGCCGCCCCTGACCCACCGGCGGCGCCGAGTTTCCTCCCGGCGGGGCGCAGCGTAGATTCTCCGGCCCGCGCCGGGACGGGGAGCGTCCCGGGTTCGAGTCCGTCCGCCGGAGCCACCGAAGCGATGCCCAGCCTGCCCCCGCGCGAGGAGGCCCTCGCGCTGATGCACGAGTACGTCGGGAGCGAGTCGCTCCGGCGCCACATGTACTCCGTCGAGGCCGCGTGCCGCGCCTACGCCCGCCGCTTCGGCGAGGACGAGGACACCTACGGGGTCGCCGGGCTCCTCCACGACTTCGACTGGGAGCGCCACCCCGACGAGCACCCCCTGCGCGGGGCGGGGGTCCTGCGCGAGCGCGGGTACCCGGACGAGGTGGTGCACGCCATCCTGGCCCACTACGCCCCCCGCACCGGGGTGGAGCCCACCACGCTGCTGGACCGGACGCTCTGCGCGTGCGACGAGATCACCGGGCTGATCACCGCGGCGGCGCTGGTGCGCCCCTCCCGGTCGGTGATGGACCTGGAGGCGAAGTCGGTGATGAAGAAGTTCAGGGACCGGCAGTTCGCCGCCGGGGTGAACCGGGAGGAGGTGGAGCACGCGGTGGGGCTGCTGGGGGTGGACCTCCGCGAGCACACCCAGTTCGTGATCGAGGCCATGCGCGGGATCGCGCCGGAGCTGGGGCTCGCCGGGGAGGGGTAGCCCCGTACCGCCGACGGGAGCGGAGGCGACACCATGCTGGAGCGGCCATGATGAGCCTTCGACTGCGTCATCGGCACGCCTCGGGCCCGCGGGCGCGCGGTACCCCGGTCCTCGCCCTCCTCGCCGCGGCCCTGCTCCTCCCGGGGTGCCGGGAGCTGGTGTCGCTCCGGGAAACCATGGGCCCCGCCACCCCGCACGAGGCGTACGCGCGGTCGCTGCGCGGCGCCGGGCTGCACGAGGCCGCGCTGGGGCGGGAGTGGCTCGCCGCCGCCGGGGGCGCCCTGCGCCGGGCCCACCCGGTGGCGCTCCCGCACCGGGAGGCCGCCCTCTTCCCTCCCGACGAGCCGGGCGCGCTCGGATTCCGCTTCTCCCTCCGCGAGGGGGAGAGGCTCCGGGTCGCGATCGAGCGGGACGCGCACTGGAGCGGCCGTGCCATCGTGGACCTGTTCC
>DATAAL010000480.1:0-2601 GCA_036260145.1 Longimicrobiaceae bacterium
GGAAGATGAACAGGATTGCGATGCCCCTCGTGGTGCTGGCCGCCGTCGCCGCAGGCGGCGAGGGCGGCCAGCACCACGAGGGGCATCGCAATCCTGTTCATCTTCCTCCTCCGGTGTGAAGGGTCTCACCCACTTCCCCGCAGGCCGCATCGGCCCGTGGAACCAGTATAGGGTCTAATCTCATAGTTTGTCAATGACTTATTTAACATATTGGAGAGAGGCCTCCCCTGTGCTATCTTCCCCGTCGACAGGAACCCTCTCCCGGAGGTCGCGATGCAGGGTACGCCGTGGATCCAGCGGCTGCTGGCCAGCACGCGGGGACAGATCGTCGCTCTCCTGCGGCGCTCCAGCCTCACGGTGAACGAGATGGCCGACTCGCTGCAGCTGACGGACAACGCTGTCCGCTCGCACCTGGCCGCGCTGGAGCGCGACGGGCTGGTGCGCCAGCAGAGCGTGCGGCGCGGGGTGGGAAAGCCGGCGTACGTGTACTCCCTGACTCCGGAGGCCGACACCCTCCTCCCCAAGGCGTACGCGCCGGTGCTGGGGCTTCTCCTCCGCGCGCTGCAGCAGCGGATGGGGCGCGACGAGGTGCGGGAGCTGCTCCGCCAGGTGGGGGAGGAGGCCGCGCGCGGGCGGACGGCCGCGAGCGAGGACGCGCGGGCCCGGCTCGACGCGGCCTACGGTGTGCTGGGGGAGATGGGCGGGGTGGCCGACGTGGAGGAGGCGGACGGCGTCATCACCATCCGGGGGTACAGCTGCCCGCTGGCAGCGGTGGTCCCGGAGCACCCCGAGGCGTGCGGGCTGATCGAGGCGCTGCTGTCAGCGATGGTCGGTGCCCCCGTGCGCGAGCAGTGCGACAAGGGGGAGCGCCCCCGCTGCTGCTTCGAGATCCGGCTCGACGGGGCGGAGGGCGGCCCCGCGAATGCGAACCCGACGGAACCCAGGGAACGATGACCCGATCCACCACCCGTCTCCTCTGCCTCCTCGTGACGGTCGCGCTCTCCGCCTGCGGCTCGGGAGAGGAGGCGCCGCTCCCCGAGCCCGTCCCGACGCCCGGCGTGCCGCTGATCCCGGTGTCCGGGGAGCGGGTGCCGGTGACCAGGATCAGTCCCGGGAACTTCGAGTGGCCGGGGGGCGTCACCGTGGCGACGCCCGGTCCCGGGGCCCTGACCGTGTACTACAGCCTGGACAACCCGTGCCGCCACGTCCCCAGCGGCGCGCAGTCCAGCCTACGGCGGGACACCATCGCGCTGGTGGTGCGCTGGCCCCGGGTGGCGCCGGACAGCTCCCGGAAGTGCCCGCCGGACGTCACCCCGGACGCCTTCATGCTGGAGTTGCAGGGGATCCCCGCGGGCAGGCGCACCCTGGGCGTATACGAGGCCATCGAGGGGCAGAGCTCCGCCGCGCTCGCCCACGTCATCCAGGTGGACGTCCCCGGAGAGCCGAAGCGATGAGACCCGGGGAGATCGAGGGGATCCTGGAGTTCCTCCGCTCCGCGGAGCAGCTCAAGAACACCCTCCGCAGCGCCTGGACCTCGGAGGGGCACCCGGAGAGCGTCGCGGAGCACACCTGGCGGCTCTGCCTGATGGCGCTGCTCTTCCACGGCAGCTACCCGGAGGTGGACTTCGCCCGGCTGGTGAAGATCTGCATCATCCACGACCTGGGCGAGGCCATCGGCGGGGACGTCCCCGCGATCCGGCAGACCCCCGGAACGAGCAAGGCGGCCCAGGAGCGCCGCGACCTGCTGCAGCTCCTCGAACCCCTCCCCGAGCGCCTCCGGGAGGAGATCACCGCGCTGTGGGACGAGTACGAGGCGGCAGTCTCGCCGGAGGCCCGGCTCGCCAAGGCGCTGGACAAGCTGGAGACCATCATGCAGCACAACCAGGGGAGGAACCCGGAGGGCTTCGACTATCGGTTCAACCTGGAGTACGGGAAGCGGTACACCACGGGGGACCCGCTGATCGAGGCCGTCCGGGAGCTCCTGGACCGGGAGACCGCGGCACGCGCGGAGGACCCGGGCGCCGGCTCCTGACCCCCTGCGTTTCCCCACCCTTCCGACGCGCGCTCCTGGGGGGTTGCACCTCGGCGGTGCAGACGGAGCCCGAGGCCGCCCCCGCCGCGGCGGACTCCGCGGCGCTCCGGGTGGTCCGCGCCGAGGCGCAGCCGCTCACCGGGGGAGCGCGCGACCACGATCCGCTGCTGGCTGCCATTGGGGACGCGTCGTTCGTGCTGCTCGGCGAGAGCACGCACGGGACCCACGAGTTCTACGACTTGGTGGGCCCCCGGCTGGAACGGGCGGTGGGGGTGATCTACCTGCCGCGGACGGAGCGTGCCAGCCACTACTTCCTGGCGAAGATGTCGGAGCAGTTCGACGCCGTGATCCACCGGGACACCACCCGCGCCATCACGCCGCTGCGGAGGTAGGGTCAGGAGTTGAACCAGTAGCTCAGCTTCAGCACCAGCACGTTGTCCGGGCGGGAAGCGAACAGCGCCGCCCGGTCGCGCCCGAACGAGAAGGCGCCGACATCCGCGACGCTCTCCCGCGTCTGCTGCCAGGCCAGGTACAGCGTGCTCCCCCGCCGCCACTCCCAGCGCAGCACC
>DATAAL010000481.1:0-3183 GCA_036260145.1 Longimicrobiaceae bacterium
ACGGCGAAGCGGTCGCGTACCTGATGTACACCTCGGGCTCCACCGGTGCGCCCAAGGGCGTGATGGTGCCGCACCGGGCGATCACGCAGCTGGTGCTGAGCAACGGCTACGCGGACCTCCGGGCGGACGACCGCGTGGCGCTCGCGTCGAACCCGGCCTTCGACGCCGCCACCATGGAGGTGTGGGGGCCGCTCCTGAACGGCGGGCGCGTCGTGGTGGTGGGCGCTTCCGTGCTCCTCGATCCGCAGGCGATGCGGGCGCTGTTGGAAGGACAGGGCGTCACCATGCTCCTGGCCACGCCCGTCCTCTTCAACCAGTACGCCCAGGCGATCCCGGAGGCGCTCGCAGGGGTCCGTTACCTCCTCACCGGGGGCGACCGGGCGGACCCGGCGGCGCACCGCCGGGTGCTGCACGAGGGCGGACGGGTGGCGCTGTACAACTGCTACGGCCCGACAGAGACGACGACCTTCTCCATCGCTCACCCGGTGGAGAGCGTGGATGAGGGCGCACGGGGCGTCCCGATCGGCCGCCCGAAGGCGAACACCCGGGTCTACGTGCTGGACGTGCGGCTGCGGCCCGCCCCGGTGGGGGTGGTGGGGGAGATGTACGTGGGGGGCGCGGGGGTGGCCCACGGGTACTGGAACCGCCCGGAGCTGACGGCGGAGCGCTTCGTCCCGGACCCCTTCGGGCGGGAACCGGGCGGACGTCTCTACCGGACCGGGGACCTGGCCCGCTGGCGGGACGACGGACGGCTGGAGTTCGCGGGGCGCAACGACTTCCAGGTGAAGCTCCGGGGATTCCGGGTCGAGCTGGGGGAGATCGAGGCGCGGCTCGCCGGGCACGTCGCGGTCCGGGAGGCCGTGGTGGTGGCGCGCGAGGACGTCCCCGGCGACAGGCAGCTGGTGGCGTACTACGTCGGCGCCGGGGAAGCGGTGGAGGCCGAGGTGCTCCGCGAGCACCTGAGCGGGAGCCTCCCCGAGTACATGGTGCCGGCGGCGTACGTGGCGCTGGACGCGCTCCCGCTCACCCCCACCGGCAAGGTGGACCGCAGGGCGCTCCCCGCGCCCGGGGGGGACGCGTACGCGACGCGCGGCTACGAGGCGCCTGTCGGCGAGACGGAGGCGGCGCTGGCGGAGATCTGGTCGGAGGTGCTCGGCGTGCAGCGGGTAGGCCGCCACGACCACTTCTTCCAGCTCGGCGGCCACTCGATCCTCGCGACCAAGCTCGTGCTCCGCGTCAGGCAGGACATGGACGTCGACCTCCCGCTGAGTGACATCTTCGAGCGGCCTGTGCTCTCGGACCTCGCCCATCAGGTGGCCGACGCCCAGCTCGCCCAGTTCGACCCCATCCAGATCGCACACCTGCGCGGACTGATCCGCGCGGCCCCCGTGGCCTGACCCCGCCCGACCGCGGCCGCCCCGGGCCGTGGTCGCATCTCGCAAACCGTGCTCTCCTCGATGAATCCCACTCTGACAGCCGCCGAGCGTGACGCGCTCCTGAGGATGGCGCGCGCCGCCAATCTCGAGCGCAGCGGGGCGAAGCTGGCCCCGATCGAGCCGGCGGACCGGAGCGGGCGCCTGGCGCTCTCCTTCGCGCAGCAGCGGCTCTGGTTCCTGGAACAGCTCGGGAACCTGGGCAGCGCGTACCACATGCGGAGCACGCTGCGCCTGCGGGGGGAGCTGGACCGCCTGGCACTGGTGCGCGCGCTGGACCGGATCGTGGCTCGTCACGAGGTGCTGCGGACGACGTTCCGCGTCACGGGAGGAGATCCGGAGCAGTGGATCGCGCCGGCCGGGGAGAGCGCCTTCCACCTCGTCGACCACGACCTGCGGGAGGAGCCCGGTGCGGAGGCCGAGCTGGAGCGCCTGGCGGCAGCGGAGGCGCGTGCGGCGTTCGACCTGGAGCGTGGCCCCCTGATCCGGGGGCGCCTGGTGCGCCTCGCAGCTGACGACCACGCGCTGATCCTGGTCATGCACCACATCGTCTCGGACGGGTGGAGCATGGGTGTGCTCACCGACGAGCTGAGCGTTCTCTATGCGGCCTTCAGGAGAGGGGAGGCGGACCCGCTGCCACCGCTCGCGGTCCAGTACGCGGACTTCGCCGCGTGGCAGCGGAGGTGGGTGGACGGGGAGGTGCTCCGGTCGCAGGCGGAGTACTGGGCCGGGACGCTGGCGGGCGCGCCCGAGCTGCTGGAGCTCCCGACGGACCACGCGCGCCCTGCCCGGCAGGACCACGTGGGCGCGGCGGTCCCGGTGGAGCTCGACCCGGAGCTGACGGCGGCGCTCAGGGGCGTGGCCCAGCGCCACGGGGCGACGCTCTTCATGACGCTCCTGGCCGGGTGGGCGGTGGTGCTGGGCCGGCTGTCGGGGCAGGCCGAGGTGGTGGTGGGGACGCCGACGGCGAACCGGGTCCGCAAGGAGGTCGAGCGGCTGATCGGCTTCTTCGTGAACACGCTGGCGCTGCGCGTGGACCTGTCGGGCTCTCCGGGCGTGGGCGACCTCCTGGCGCGCGTGAAGGCCCGGGCGCTGGAGGCGCAGCGGAACCAGGACATCCCGTTCGAGCAGGTGGTGGAGCGGGTGCAGCCGGTCCGGAGCCTCGCGCACAACCCTGTCTTCCAGGTGATGTTCACGTGGCAGAGTGCGCCGCGGGGGAGCCTGGAGCTCCCCGGCCTCGTGCTGGCGCCCGCGCCGGCGGCCCGGCGCGTCACGTCGAAGTTCGACCTGGAGCTCGAGCTCGGGGAGGTGGGGGGACGGATCACGGGGCGGGTGATGTACGCCACCTCGCTGTTCGAGGAGGCGACGGTGGAGCGCTGCATGGGCTACCTGCGGCGCGTCCTGGAGGGGATGGCGGCCGACGACAGGCGCAGGATCGAAGAGCTGGAGATGCTCCCGGGGGAGGAGCGCCGGCAGGTGCTCGAAGGCTGGAACCGGACCGCCGCCGCGTACGCCGGCGACACGTGCGTCCACGAGCTGTTCGAGGCGCAGGTCCGGCGCACTCCCGGCGCCGTCGCGGTGGTCTTCGAGAGCCGGACGCTGACCTATGCCGAGCTGAACGCGCGGGCGAACCGGCTGGCGCACGAGCTGAGGGACCGGGGCGTGGGTCCGGACGTCCGCGTGGCGCTGTGCGTGGAGCGGAGCCCGGAGATGGTGGTGGGGCTGCTGGCCGTGCTCAAGGCCGGCGGGG
>DATAAL010000482.1:0-2209 GCA_036260145.1 Longimicrobiaceae bacterium
GTCGCTCACCGGTAAGCGACAACTCTCATCGTCAGCATACGTCGAAGGGGGAACACCGCGCGGTGCTCCCCCTTCGACGTTCTCTTCGGGCCGGAAGTCTCAGATCCCCAGGTCTACCGGCTTCGGCGGGTCCTGCGAGTAGTCGTAGAACCCCTTCCCCGTCTTCCGCCCGAAGTAGCCCAGCGAGATCATGCGCTTCAGCAGCGGCGGCGAGGCGTAGCGCTTCTCCTTGTACTCCCTGAACATGATGTCGCCGATCTTGTCCAGCGTGTCCAGCCCCACGAAGTCGCCGAGGACAAACGGCCCCATCGGGTAGCCGGTGCCGAGCTGCATCCCCTTGTCGATGTCCTCGGTGGTGGCCACCCCCTGCTCCAGAGCCCGGATGGCGTCCATCATGTAGGGCACCAGGAGCAGGTTCACCACGAAGCCCGAGTTGTCCTTGCAGACGATCGGCTCCTTGCCGAGTGACCGGGCGAAGTTGAACGCGGTCCGGAACACCCGCGGATCGGTGGCGATGGTCTTCACCACCTCCACCAGCTTCATCACCGGCACGGGGTTGAAGAAGTGCAGCCCCACCATCCGCTCGGGACGCTTCGTTGCCGCGGCCATGTCGGCGATGGTGAGCGAGGAGGTGTTGGAGGCGAAGATGGTGTCCGGGCCGCACACCCCGTCCAGCGTCCGCCACATCTCGTTCTTGACGGCCAGGTCCTCCACCACCGCCTCGATGACGATGTCGCAGTCCCGGAGATCCTGCAGGCGGGTGGTGCCGCGGAGCCGCCCCAGCGTGGCCTCGCGGTCCTCGGCGCTCAGCTTCCCCTTCTCCACCGCCTTCGCGAGCTGCTTCCCGATCCCCCCGATCCCGCGCTCGCACAGCTCGTCCGAGATCTCCCGCACCACGGTCTCGTACCCGGCCGCCGCGCTGACCTGCGCGATCCCGCTCCCCATCAGCCCGCAACCCAGCACACCTACCCGCTTGATCTCCATTCGAGGTCTCCTCCGGAATGGTTGAGTATCTCCCAACAGCCTGAACTGCTTTGAACTACCCGGTCGGGCGTGCCCCCCTCAGATCCCCAGCTGCTTGCGCCAGTCCGGTTTCTGCGGCGGGAGCTTCAGCTCCCCGTGCTCCAGCCGGTCCAGGAAAGCCTCCAGCTTCTCGTGGGTGGAGCGCGAGACCGCGCCGAAGGCCCACCGCGTCCACGCCATCGTCCCGCCGAGCGCCGGAGCCCCCAGCAGGGCGATCAGGTCCGCAGCGGGCGTCACCAGGGCGAATGCGGAGATCGCCGCCGCCGCCCCCCCCCCGGCCACGAAGCCGGTCGCCGCGAAGCCTGCGCGCGCCCCCCCCAGGTCGGTGGACACCTCCACCAGTGAGGTATCCTCGTCCAGCGCCGACACCGCCACGTCCACCCGCGGGAGGTCCAGCAGCGTCTGGCGCGTACCAAGCTTCTGCGCGGCGCGTCCCAGCGCGGCGGCCACCCCCGTGCCGCGCACGTAGCGGGTGCGGTCCGGGAAGCGCCGCAGCACCAGCATGTGCTCGCACTTCAACAGGTACTGCTCCAGGAAGAGGCCGAGCTGCGCCGCCGGGCGACGGATCGTGCGCGCGGCGCGGACCTCCCGCGGCCCCATCACCCCGGCCATCACCCCGCGCTCCTCCGGCGGCTTGCCGCGCACGTCCGCGATGGCGCGGCGCACCGTCGCCGGCTCCAGCCCCAGCTCCTTCCCTATGCGGAGCACCTCCGCCTCCGGGATCCCGTCGTCGTCGATGGGCCCGGAGGCGGACTGCAGCTCCACTGCCCGGCGGATGACCGCCTCCAGCTCGGCGCTGGAGAGGCGTCGCGCCGGGAGGTTTCCGCCGGGGGGAGGAGCGCCCTGACTCATGGCCGTGATCGGTCAGGCGGCGGCCGAAGCGCCCGCGGCGGCCGGGAGCGACTCCACCACCACCGCGATCCCCTGTCCCCCGCCGATGCACGCCGTCCCCAGCCCTAAGCGCTTCCCCTGCCGCCGCAGCTCGTGCAGGAGGTGCACCGTGATGCGGGCGCCCGACATTCCCAGCGGATGCGACATGGCGATGGCGCCGCCGGACACGTTGACACGCTCCCGGTCGAGCCCCAGCTCCTTCTCCACCGCGCAGAACTGCGACGCGAACGCCTCGTTCACCTCCACCAGGTCCATCTCGTTCAGCGTCATCCCGGCGCGCTTCAGCGCCAGGCGC
>DATAAL010000483.1:0-4691 GCA_036260145.1 Longimicrobiaceae bacterium
GACCTTCGCGACCACGCATCGGCTGTACGTCGTGCTCAAAGGGTACAGGACGATCATCGCAACGCCCGACGGCGACGTGTTCGTCAACCTCACCGGGAATCCCGGGATGGCGAGCGGCGGCAGCACTGGAGCTGGCCCCCATCCCCGTGGACGACAACCTGAGCGTGACGCTGGGGGGCGGGGCGGCAGCGTGGGCGGCGAGCGCCCTGGTCCTGGCGGCGGCCGCTACCCCTCCCGGGTGACCGCCTCCAGCTTCCGCCGCTCCTCCTTCTTCAGGCTCGCCACCACCCGCTCGTAGGAGTGGTCGATCATCTCCCGCACCTTTGCCGCGGGGATGCTCCCGTCCAGCTCCACCGTGTTCCAGTGCGTCTTGTTCATGTGGTAGCCGGGCTGCACCGCCGGGTAGCGGTCGCGCAGCTCCACGGCCAGCTCCGGGTCGCACTTCAGGTTCACGGCCAGCGGTAGCCTCTCGACGTCGGTCAGCGCGAAGATCTTCCCCGCCACCCGGAACACCAGCACCTCCTCGCCGAATGGGAAGTCCTCCGTCGCCCCCGGCATGGACAGACAGTAGTCGCGGAGCTGCTTGAACGTCATCTTGCCGCCCTCCTACTCCGTGGCGATGGAGAACGGGGTGAAGTCGGTGTCGCGGTCGTAGTAGTCCTCGTGCTCCACGCGCTTCAGGGCGTTGACCACCCGGTAGGTGACCGGGGTCGCCAGCACCTCCCACAGCACCTTGAGCACATAGTTGGTGAAGAGCACCACGAAGACCGTGCGCGTCTCCCACACCCCCAGGAACGCCACCGGGTAGAAGATCGCCGAATCCACCCCCGCGCCCACCAGCGTGGAGCCGATGGTGCGCGTCCACAGGTAGCGCCCCTCGGTGAGGAGCTTCAGCTTGGCCAGCGCATACGAGTTGGCGAACTCCCCCGCCCAGAAGGCCACCAGCGAGGCCAGCACGATGCGCGGCGTCTGACGGAACACCGCCTCGTGCGCCTCCTGTCCCGTCCATCCCCCGCCCGGGGGGAGCTCCAGCACCACCACCGTCATCAGCGACGCGAAGGCCAGCGCCCCGAACCCCGTCCACACCACCCGCCGCGCCCGGGCGTACCCGTACACCTCGGTGAGGATGTCGCCGAACAGGTAGGAGATGGGGAAGAAGAGGATCCCCGCGCCGAAGGTGAAGCCGCCGAGGGTGGCCACCTTGGAGGGTCCGATCAGGTTGGAGCAGAGGAGGACGGTGACGAAGGTCGCGGTGATCAGGTCGTAGTAGCGGTACTGCCGGCGGGCGGCGGGGCCCGCGGCGGCGCGCGGGGTCACGACGGTTTCCATGGGGACGGCGCGGAAGGGGGAAGAGAAAACGGCGCCCGGTGGGGGCGCCGTTCAGTCTATCGAGCCATGCTCCGGCTGTCGAGGGGCGGGAGCCTCACGACGCCGACCGCGAGCCCCGGGCCCCGCTCCGGCCCCCGCGGCGGCGCCGGGGGTTGCGGCCGGGAGCGGAGCCCTCGCCCCGGGCAGCCGGAGCCGGGGCCCGGCGGGGCTGCTCCCGCGGCCCCCGCGGTCCGCGGGCGGCCTCCTCGGCCTCCCGCTGTGCCCTGCGCTCCGCATTGGCCTTCGCGCGGGCACGCTCCTCCGCCTTGCGGGCGCGGATCTCCGCGATGCGCTCCCCGATGGGAACCTCGAAGCGCTCCGTCGGCCGGTGCGCGTAGTCGAACCCCGGCACTGTCACCCGCGGGATCCGCTTCCCCACCGCGCGCTCGATCGCCCTGAGGTCCTTCTCCTCCTCGGGGGAGACGAAGGTGTAGGCGTCGCCCGTGGCCTCCGCGCGCGCCGTGCGGCCCACCCGGTGGATGTAGTCCTCGGGCACGTGGGGGACATCGAAGTTCACCACGTGCTCCAGCGCCTCCACGTCGATCCCCCGCGCCACGATGTCGGTGGCGACCAGGGCGCGGTACTTCCCGCTCTTGAAGCCGGCGAGCGCCTCGGTACGGGCCGCCTGGCTCCGGTTCCCGTGGATCCGGGCGTTGGGGATCCCCTGCCGGTCCAGGAAGTCCGCCAGCCGGTTGGCGCGGTGCTTGGTGCGGGTGAAGACGATCACGCTGCCGATCACCCCCCGCTTCACCAGCTCCGCGAAGAGGTACGGCTTGAGCTGCTCCGACACGGGGTACACCGCCTGGACCACGCCGGTCGCCGGGGCGGGCCTGCGCTCGATGTTGAGCGTCGCGGCGTCGCGCAGCATCTCCGCCGAGAGCTTCACGATCGGCTCGGGCATCGTCGCCGAGAAGAAGAGCGTCTGGCGCTTCGCCGGGAGGTGCTTCAGGACGCGGCGGATGTCCGGGAGGAAGCCCATGTCCAGCATCCGGTCGGCCTCGTCCAGCACCAGCACCTCCAGGTGGTCCAGGCGGGCGTAGGGGTACTGGAAGTGGTCCAGGAGCCGTCCCGGGGTGGCGACGATCACGTCCACCCCGCGCCGGAACGCCTGCTCCTGGGGCCCCATCCCCACCCCCCCGAACACCGCCGCGCCCGTGACCCCCGTGTAGCGGGCGAGCTGCTCCAGGTGTTCGTGGATCTGCGCCGCCAGCTCGCGCGTGGGGCTCAGCACCAGCGCGCGGGTCACGCCCCGCGGCCTGCCGCGGAGGCGCTGCAGGATGGGGAGGAGGAAGGCCGCGGTCTTGCCGCTCCCGGTCATGGCGCAGGCGAGCACGTCCCTCCCCGCCAGGGCGGGGGGGACGGCCTGCTCCTGGATGGGGGTGGGGCGCTCGAAGCCGAGCTCCCGGATCCCCCGGAGAATGTCGGGATGCAGACCGAACGAATCGAATGCCATAAGGCTCCGTCGAGAATAGACAACAAAAAGAGCCGCGGTCCGCGGCCCCGGAAACCACTCGGCGGCGGGATCTTCCCGCCGCGTTGACCCTATAAATCTAACACCGGAAGGGGTATGGAGCAAGCTCGGGGGTGCCGCGGGCCCCGGTCTCCCGGGGGAGAGGGAAGACGCCGGATCGGCCGCGTCGATGTCCCTTGCACAGGATGCATTCAGACACTAATCGATCGTAGATCGATATAACGAGTGGCGATATTCGTGGGCACCGTGCGCTTTCTCCGTACCCTCACCCCTCACGCAGGAGGTATCCCATGCTTGCCCTGCTGAACATGGTCCTGGGCATCCTGCTGGCGATCGGAGGCATACAGGAGCTGGTGATCCGCGGCGTCCTCAACGGGGAGGGGCAGCCCTTCGGCATGGGCCTCCTCGGCGCCGTCACGGGGCTGCTCCTGGTGGTCTCCGGGGTCGCGCTCGTCCGCGAATGGCCGCAGCGGCGTACCTGGGTGTCCCTGGCCGCACTCCTGAACCTGCCCTTCGTGGTCTACGGCGCCCTCCCTCCCCACCGCAACGTCGGGATCCTGGTCCTGCTGGTGGGTGGGGGGTACTCCCTCTTCCTCCTGGTCCGCTTCCGTCCTCCCTTCAGGCGCGAGCGGCCCGCCCCACAGGGCGGCTGACGGTCAGACGGTCCCATGTCGGGATGCGACGTGCTCCGCCCCGGGAGCGGAGCCGGTCCTTCCGCTTGTCCAGGTTGTGACCGCACAACATATTGAACCGTCCGTGCCTGTGGCGGCGTCGCCCGTCGTCCACGCCCGCCGGTCCGCCCCCCGGCATTCCCGCGGCCGCCCTCGCGCAGGTTCCCGATCCAGACCGGTCCGCCGTTCCGGCGACCCCCGGCCCCGGGATCCGCCTCTCTTCCGCATTGGATGTACCGATGAGCCGTTTCGCACGCTGCGTCCTCCTCGCCACCCTCGCTCTCGGCGGCTGCTCCGACCTCCTGCTCGACGAGGAGCGCGTCCCCACGAGCATCGAGCTGGAGAGCCAGACCGTCACCGTCACCGAGGGTGAGCCGGTCCCGCTCCGGGTCCGGGTGCTCGACCAGAACGGCAGGCCGTTCGAGCGCATCCCGGCGTGGGCAACCCCGGTGTGGAGCTTCGCTAACACGGCGCGCGTCGCGGAGCGCGACGGGAAGCTTGTCGCCCTCCAGCCCGGAGCCACCATCGGCACGGTGAGCGTCGCCGGGCTCAGTGCCACCGCGACGGTCCGGGTGAACCCGCGGGCGCTGGGGCTCACCGTGGAATCCGCGTACCTCACGCAGAGCGTGCAGACGCTTTCCGGCACGATCCCGCTGGTCAGGGACCGCGACGCCTTCCTGCGGGTCTTCCTGCGCGGCGACCAGCTCAACTTCTTCCGGCCGCAGGTGCGCGTGCACCTGTACGGCAACGGGACCCTGCTGCAGACGCTCGATCTGCAGCCCGGCGGCGACTCGATCCCCACCTCCGTGCAGGAGGGGAACCTCACCGGGTCCTGGAACGCCATGATCCCGGGCCGGCTGGTCCAGCCGGGCCTCTCGCTGGTGGTGGAGGCCGATCCGGGGCGGGTGGTCCCCCTGGCGCCCGGGAGCCGGCTCCGCTTCCCCGCCGCCGGGGCGCTGGCCCTGGACGTCCGCGCCGTGCCCAAGTTCTGGCTCCGGCTGATCCCGGTGAACCAGACCGTGCACGGGACCACCGGTCGGGTCAGCGAGGCCAACAAGGCGGCGTACGTCGCGGACCTGCTGGCGATGTTCCCCATCGCGGAGTACGACGTCGACGTCCGCACTCCCTACTCCACCAGCACCAGCGCCACCCCGGCCAGTGGGAGCGGGTGGCGGATCATC
>DATAAL010000484.1:0-5181 GCA_036260145.1 Longimicrobiaceae bacterium
GGCCGCCCCGCGCATGGCGGGGCGGCCTCGGGCGTTCGGGCTTCTTCTCGTTATCCTTCCGTCAGGCCAGCATGTCGGAGATGGTCTCCAGCACCAGGGCGCGACCCTTGTGCGTGACCTCGTACTCGTGGATCCGCAGGAGGGTATCCTCGTTCGGCCGCGCCTCCCTGAGCCAGTCGATCACTGCGTCTCGGTCCATCCCGTCGTAGCCCAGCACCGGCTCCTCGTCCTCCGCCACTCCCGCCGGCCCTTCGCCGGGCTCGCCGCCCGGGAGGAGCCACCCGCCGCTGTCGAAGTCGCGGAACGCCACCAGGATCGTCGCCACCGCGGCACCTCCCAGGAGGAGCTTGAGAATGTTCATGTCGGTCCCCGTGTCGTGGGCAGAGGTCGCTGACCGCGCCAAGCAAGTCCTACGCCATCCCCGCGGCTATCCGGAGCTGTCCTTCCGGTCCTCCGCGTCCGGGGGTCCGGCGCGGACGCGGATCCGCTGTGCCAGGGAGTGGGAGATCACCTGTGGCTCCCCGTTCACCACCAGCGAGATCGGTCCCTCGAAAGGGGATTTGCTGCGCACCTCCACCTCCGCGCCCGGGTACAGGTCCAGCGAGCCCAGGTAGCGGAGCTGCTCGGGCTCCTCCACCTCCACCTCCAGGACGCGGGTGGACTCCCCGGGCTCCACCTCGGTCAGGGCCGGATAGCGCGACTGGTCCATCTCCCCCTCCGCGGAGGGGATCACGTTCCCGTGCGGGTCGCGGTCCGGCCCGCCCAGCAGGCGGGCGAGGCGCTCGATCAACTCGTCGCTCGCGGCGTGCTCCAGCCGCTCGGCCGCGTCGTGCACCCGGTCCCACTCGTATCCAAGTACCTCGGCCAGGAAGAGCTCCAGCACCCGGTGCCGCCGGATGATCTTGAGCGCGGCCAGCTCCCCCGCGGCCGTCAGCCGCACCCCGTAGTACGGCTCGTGGCGGAGGAGGTTCTGCTCCGCCAGACGCTTGATCATGGCCGTCACCGCAGCGGCGGAGAGGCCAAGCCGCTCCGCGATCCGGGAGGTGGAGACTGGCGCCTCCGTCTGCTGGAGGGCCCAGACGGCCTTGAGGTAATCTTCGACAACCGGGGAGTACATGACCGTGGGTCCAGGGTTGGGGGGCGGCGCGCCCGCGGTACAAGACTAGGGGCGGGCTCCGGCGTGTCAAGGCGCACGGCCCCGCCACGCGCCGGGTCCCTTGCGTGCCCCGGGGGAAGGGCGCATGTTTGCGAAAGATTTCCCGTTCAGCGCGTATCTCTCCGCGCCTGCTCCTTTCCGCTCTGCTCCCCTGCGTCCGCGCGCATGTCCACCGACTTCCTCCTCGTCCCCCAGGACTCCGAGCGCGCACGCACCCTCCGCTGCACGGGGCTCCTGGACTCGCCGCCCGAGGAAGCCTTCGACCGGCTCACCCGGCTGGCGGCGAGGTTCCTGGCGGTACCCGTGGCGGCCATCACGCTCCTGGACGGCGCCCGGCAGGTCTTCAAGAGCGGAGTCGGCATCCCCTGCTCTCTCCTGGCTCCCCGCGCCTTTCCGCTGGACCGGTCGGTGTGCAGGTACGTGGTCGGCTCCGTGCGGCCCCTCCTCTTTGGAGATGTGCGCGAGGATCCCCCCTCCAGGGAGGCCGCCATCGTCCGGGAGCTGGGGATGGTCGCCTACGCCGGTGTGCCCCTGATCGCGGGGGGAGGACCCCCCCTGGGGACGCTGTGCGTGATGGACTCCCGGCCGCGGGAGTGGACCACGGAGGAGGTGCGGACCCTGGAGGAGCTCGCCGCGACCGCCGGAGCGGAGATCGGCTGGCGGTGGCAGGAGGTCGCGATGCGCGAGACCGAGCGCGTGCTCCGGCTGCAGCGCGCCCACCTGGAGGAGCTGTTCGAGGGCGCTCCGGAGGGGATCGTCCTCCTGGACCCGGAGGACCGGGTGGTCCGGGCGAACGGGGAGTTCATCCGGCTCTTCGGATACGCGCTGGAGGAGATGGCCGGGCGCCCCATCAACGAGCTGATCCTCCCCGACGAGCTGCGGGAGGAGGGGATGGCGCTGACCCGCGCCGTGACCTCGGGGCGCCCGGTGAGCGCGGAAACAGTGCGGCGGCGCCGGGACGGTGCCCTGGTGGACGTCTCCATCCTGGGGAAGCCCGTCCACCTGGACGACAGCCCCGTCGCCATCTACGCCGTGTACCGCGACATCACGGCCCGGCGGCGTGCCGAGGAGGAGCGCGAGGCGGCGGTGGCGGCGCGCAACCGCTTCTACGCCACCGTCAGCCACGAGCTGCGGACCCCTATCAGCGCCATCATGCTGTACAACGACCTCCTCCTCTCGGGCGCGTACGGGACGCTCACCGAGACCCAGGAGGAGGGTGTGCAGCGGGCGCAGCACTCGGCCTCCCAGCTCCTGGAGCTGGTCAACGAGGTGCTCGACCTGGCGAAGCTGGAGGCGGGGAAGATGCAGACGCGCCCGGAGGAGATCCACGTCTCCGAGTTCCTGCGCGGGGTGACAGCTGCCGTGCGCCCCGTGGCGGAGCAGCACGGGTGCCGGCTGATCGTGGAGGACACGGAGGCCCCCACGCTGCTGGCGACCGATCCGCGGCGGCTCCGGCAGATCCTGCTCAACCTCCTGTCCAACGCGGTCAAGTTCGGGCGGTCGCGTCCGGTGCGCCTGGCGTGCGTCGCGCGTGAGGATGGAGGAGTGGTGTTCGAGGTGTCGGACGAGGGGCCAGGGATCCCGGCGGCGGACATCCCGCGGATCTTCGACGAGTTCGTGCAGCTTGGGGACGGGAGCCAGGCGGGGACGGGGCTGGGGCTCACCATCTCGCGGCGCCTGGCGGAGCTGCTGGGTGGGACGCTGGAGGTGGACTCGACCCCGGGGGTGGGGAGCACGTTCCGGCTGGTTCTTCCGGATCGGTCCTCGTCGTCCTGAATCGTAGGCGCAGCACTGTCGTTCGGGGCCGCTACGGAGCCCGGCAAACTGCGCCGGTCTCTTCCGCGGGCTGCGGGAGCCCCGCGGAACTACTGCAGGTCTTCCGCAGCGCGGAGGAGACTCACGGAAACCGCCCCGTGAGTCTCCTCCGCAAATCTTTGCCGGGTACGGTGGGAACTGCGAACCGATGAACGGCAACGACCTGAACCCCACCTCCCCACCAGGGTACAGGAACACCCCGTCCCGCGGGCCGGCCTTGCCGCGGCTCCGCGGCGGGGGGTAAGCTTCGGGATCTACCCGTAACCCCTGTTTCCGTCCGGATGAACTCGCACGCCCTCAGCGTCCTGGAGTACCGGGAGGCCCTGGACATCGTCGCCCGCCTCGCTTCCTCGACGCTGGGAGCGGAGGCGGTGCGCGCGCTGGAGCCCTCCGCCGATCTTGGCTACATCCGGCCCGAGCTGGCCGTCGTGGGCGAGATGATGCGCTTCCTGGCGCGCGACGAGGGATGGGCCCTCCCGGTCATCCCCGATGTGCGCGAGGCCGTGAAGAAGCTGCGCGTGGAGGGGAGCGTGCTGGACGGACGCGCGCTGCGCGACCTGGGGACGCTCCTGGCCTCGTCGCGCGTGGTGCGGCGCTCTCTGGCGCCGGTGGCGGAGGCATTCCCCTCGCTGGGGATGATGACGGGCGGGCTGGTGCAGATGGAGAAGGAGGAGGCGGAGATCGAGCGTGTCCTGGACGAGCACAGCGAGGTGCGCGACGGGGCCTCGCCGGAGCTCTACCGCCTGCGCAGGGAGATCAAGGGGATGCGCTCCCGTATCGTGGAGCGGCTTGCCTCGGTCGCGGCGTCGCTCCCGGCGCAGTATCAGGTCCCGGACGCCTCGGTGACGGTGCGCGAGGGGCGCTACGTGATCCCCATCCGCCGCGAGGGACGCGGGGAGGTGGGGGGGATCGTCCACGACGAGTCGGGGACGGGGGCCACGCTCTTCGTGGAGCCGCCGGTCGCCGTCGAGATGATGAACCGCCTCCGCGAGCTGGAGGCGGCGGAGTCGCGGGAGGTGCTGCGCCTCCTCCGCGAGCTGACCGGACGGCTGCGCCCCCACCAGCCGGAGCTGCGCGCCTCGCTGGAGGCGCTGGTGCGGCTGGACTCGGTGTACGCCCGCGCGCGCTACGCCCGGCGCGCGGACGCCAGCATCCCGGAGATCCTCCCCGCGGGGACCGAGGAGTACGTGGTGGTCCGCGGCTTCCACCCCGTCCTCCTGGCGCGCGGTGAGAGCGTGGTCCCCTTCGACCTGACCATGGACCCGGGGGAGCGGACCCTGCTGATCTCCGGACCGAACACCGGCGGGAAGACGGTGCTCCTCAAGGCCGTCGGACTGATTTCCCTCCTGGCGCAGAGCGGTGTCGTCCCGCCCGTGGCCGAGGGGTCGCGGCTCCCCGTGTTCCGTGACGTGTTCGCGGACATCGGGGATGAGCAGTCCATCGAGGCGTCGCTCTCCACCTTCTCCGCGCACCTCAAGAACCTGCGTGAGATCCTGGACCGGGCCGACTGGGAGTCGCTGGTCCTCACCGACGAGATCGGGAGCGGGACCGACCCGGTGGAGGGCGGCGCCCTGGCGGCTGCGATCCTGGTGGAGCTGACGCGCCGCTCCGCCTTCACCGTCGCCACCACCCACCTGGGGCAGCTCAAGCTCCTGGCCACGGAGGAGCGGGGGATCGTCAACGCCTCGCTCCAGTTCGACGCCGAGCGCCTCCAGCCTACTTACCGCCTGGTCAAGGGGATCCCCGGGCGCTCCTACGGGCTGGCCATCGCCCGGCGGCTGGGGCTCCCCGCGCCCGTGCTGCAGCGCGCGGAGGCGTCGCTCCCGAAGGGGGAGCGCGACGTGGCCAAGCTCCTCCTGGAGCTGGAGGCCAGGGAGCAGCGCTTCGCCGCCGAGACTCTCGCTCTGCAGGCGCGCCTCGCGGAGACGGAGGCGCTCAAGGCCGAGCTGGAGGAGCGCGTCCGGGAGCTGGCGCGCCGGGAGAAGGACGCCGAGCGGCGGGCGCGGCAGCAGGCGCGCGACCTCCTCCTCAAGGCCCGGCAGGAGGTGGAGGCGGCCATCCGCGACGTACGCGACGCCGCCGACGCGGAGAAGCTGGAGGAGGCCGCACGCGCCGCCCGGCGCCGGGTGGAGGAAGCCGCGAGCCGTCAGCGCGAGCGCACCCCGCGCGAGTCGAAGCAGGCCAGGCCGCGCGCCCGCGGGTCCCGGCCC
>DATAAL010000485.1:0-15088 GCA_036260145.1 Longimicrobiaceae bacterium
GCGCGCGCCATTGCGCGCGACCCGGAGATCCTGGTGCTGGACGACGCGCTGTCCGCGGTGGACACGCACACCGAGACCGAGATCCTCCAGGGCCTGCGTGGGGTGCTCGCCGGGCGGACGAGCGTGATCGTGAGCCACCGCGTCACCGCGGTGATGGGCGCGGACCGGATCGTCATCCTGGACGACGGTAAAGTGGTGGAGACGGGCACGCACGCCGAGCTGCTCCGGGCGGGCGGGGTGTACGCCACCCTCCTGCGGCGCCAGCTTCTGGCGGACGACCTGGAAGGGGACCCCGTCCTTGCCCCCGCCGAACGTGGTGTCTAGATTTGCTCGGAGCCTCAGATTTCCGCCTGCTCAATCGGATGATCGAACTGCGCCTCTATCTGGAGGGAGACGACCGGGACGCGGACCGGCTTCGTGAGCTGCTCGCGCACGAAGGATTCCGTGTCGTTGAGTCCTCCGGGTCGGACGCGCCGCAGCCCACGGTGGTGGGGATCCGCGAGGTGCTGGCGCGCCGGGTGGAGGATCTGGAGCGCACTATCCTGGAGCTCCGCAACCTCGACGTTGCCAAGTCGCAGTTCCTCACCAACGTCTCTCACGAGCTGCGCACCCCCCTCACCGCGATCGTTACCTACGGGGAGATCCTCCGCGATGGCCTGCTCGGCGAGCTGGCCCCGCGCCAGCGCGAAGCGATCGAGTCGATGATCAATTCGTGTCGGCAGCTCCTCTCGATGATCGAGGAGATCCTCACCTACGCCCGGACCAACGCCCGGGCGATCGAGCTGCAGCCCACGGAGTTCGAGCTGGAGGACGTGGTGGGCCATGTCTATGACATGAACGCCTCGCTGATCCAGCAGAAGCACCTGCGTTACGAGGCGAAGGTGAACTCCGGTCTCCCCATGGTGTGGGCGGACCGCGACAAGGTGGTGCATGTGCTGGGAAACCTGATCGGCAACGCCATTGACTTCACTCCTCCGGACGGGATCCTCCGGGTGGAGGCCCGGCGGTGGCAGCAGAACCCCGCCTGGCTGGAGGTGGTGGTGGAGGACAGCGGGATCGGGATTGATCCGAAGCATCACGAGATGATCTTCCAGGAGTTCGCCCAGGTGGACGCCTCCCGCGCGCGGATGCACCACGGCACGGGGCTGGGGCTGGCGATCGCGCGCAAGTTCGTGCAGCTCCACGGGGGGAGGATCTGGGTGGAGAGCGAGCTGGGAGCCGGGAGCCGCTTCTACTTCACCCTGCCTTCGGTGGAGGCCGGCCGGAAGCTGGGGGCGGCGTGAGCGGCGAGGGCGCGAACCTGCCGCTGATCCTGCTGGTGGAGGACAACGAAGCCATCCGCAACGCCTTCGCCATCCTCCTGCGGGAGAGCGGCTACCGGGTGATCGAGGTGGCCTCGGGGTCCGCAGCCATCGAGACGTCCGCCACCGACAGGCCCGACCTGATCCTCCTCGACCTGGGACTCCCCGACGTAGGCGGTCTGGAGGTGGCGAGGGCGCTCCGGAGCCGCGAGGAGACCCGCGAAACTCCCATCGTCGCCCTCACCGGCCGCGCCCTGGAGACCGACGCGGAGGCCTGCTACGCCGCAGGGTGCACCGGCTACCTGACCAAGCCCATAGACACCGAGCAGCTCCTGCGCGTCCTCCCCACGTACCTGAACCCGCAGGAATAGGCAGAGGAGAAGCGGAAAGCCCCTCCCCCGCAAGCGCCGGGGAGGGGCTTCATGTCGTTCGTAGTTCCCGTAGTACCCCCCAAAAGATGTGCGGAGGGACACGGCAGCATCGTGGCTCTGTAGGGGTCCCTACCCTACTCCGAGGCCAGCGCGACTACTTGAGCCTGGACAACAGCTCCGCGTTAGACCGGGTGTCGCTCATCTGCTTCACCAGCAGCTGCAGCGCGTCCTCCACCGAGAGTGAGTGCAGCACCCGCCGCAGGTTGTAGACCTTGTCCAGGTCCTCGGGGGGGATCAGGAGGTCCTCCCGCCGGGTGGCGCTCTTCTCGATGTTGATAGCCGGGTAGATGCGCTTGTCCGCCAGCTCGCGGTCCAGGACGATCTCCGAGTTCCCCGTACCCTTGAACTCCTCGAAGATCACCTCGTCCATCCGCGACCCGGTGTCTACCAGCGCCGTGGCTACGATGGTCAGCGAGCCCCCCCCGCCCCTCACCTTGCGAGCGGAGCCGAAGAAGCGCTTCGGCTTCTCCAGGGCGCCGCTGTCGATCCCGCCGGAGAGGAGACGCCCCGTCCCCCGCTCGGTGTTGTTGTACGCCCGTGCCAGCCGGGTGAGCGAATCCAGCACCAGGACCACGTCCCGCCCGCTCTCCACCTGCCGCCGCGCATGCTCCAGCACCATCTCCGCCACGGCGACGTGCCGGTCGGGCGGACAGTCGAACGAGGAGGCGATCACCTCGCCGTACACCAGCATCTGCATCTCCGTGACCTCCTCGGGACGCTCGTCCACCAGGAGGACCAGGAGGGTGGCGCCGGGGTAGTTGGTCGACACGCCCTGCAGGATCTCCTGCAGCAGGGTGGTCTTCCCCGCGCGCGACGGGGCCACGATCAGCGCCCGCTGCCCCTTCCCCAGCGGGGCGATCAGGTCGATGATGCGGGGGGTGAGCTCGCGCCGCTTCCCGGTCGACGGGTGCTCCAGGGTCAGGCGCTCGTCGGGGTAGGTCGCGGGGAGGGAGTTGAAGTCCGGCCGGTTGCGCGCCTGCTCGGGCGGGAACCCGTTGACGCTGGTCACGCTCTGCAGCGGGGGGCTCTTCCCCCGTCCCGGAGAGGCGCCGATCTCCCCGGCCACCTTGTCACCGGTGCGCAGGCCGAAGCGCCGGATGGTGGACTGGGGGACGAAGGGGTCACCGTCGGCCGGGAGGTACGCGTTGGCGCCGAGGCGAAGAAAGCCACTCCCGCTGGGAAGGACCTCGAGGAGTCCCTCGACCACCGCGGAAGGCTTCTGCTCCGACGAGGCCGCACGGGAGGATTGCGCAGAAACGGTCATTCAGTGCTCGTTGTGTTTCGCGGCAGAACGACGCACGCACCTGTTGAGGTCGGGAGCGGGGAGTCGCTGTCCGGAGTGCGAGTCGGTCTGCACCTGGAGTGTCAAATTGCGTGCCGCGGACCTGCGGCCGGCGGGGGGACCCGGAGTGCGGCGGTGGAAGGCCATGAAGATAACGCTTCTTCGCGTGCCCGCAAGAACTTTCGGCAGTGGGAACCGATTTCGCCAACCCCTGCCGCAGATTTCCCGACGCCCCCACTGGCGCGCCCGGCCGAACACGTTTACCTTCCTTCCAAAGTATCTTATCCTCAACGCGTTGCGCTCACTTTCCCCTCCCGTGTACGGTCGGATCGTCGTTCCCCCCGTCAGCCCCTTCCATCCGCACGCGCGCAAGCGGCGAGCGTTCCTCGCCGTGCTCGCGATCGGGGCGATGCTCTGCACCCTGGGGGCCGCATTCTTCCGCACGCAGGTCATCCGCAACACGGAGTTCGTCCTGCGCTCGGACGACAACCGCTTCCGGATGGTTCCGATCCCCGCTCCGCGCGGAACGATCTACGACCGCAACGGCAAGGTGATCGCGGAGACGGTAACCGGATACACCTTATCCCTGGAGCCGGGTCCCGCGGATTCCATCCGGGCGCGCCTGCTCCCCCTGGTCCCGGTGCTCGGGCTCGACTCGGTGGCGGTCACGGAGATCCTGGAACGGGCGCGTGAGGACCCCACCGAGCCGGTGGTGGTCTCGGACAACCTCTCCTTCCAGCAGCTCTCCCGCTTCCAGGAGCAGATGGCACGCCCCCCGGGGGTGGTGCTGGAGGCGCGGCCTGTGCGGCGCTACCCGTACGGCGAGTCGGTGGCGCACATCGTCGGGTACGTGGCGGAGATCAGCGAGGCGGAGCTGTCCCGCGAGGAGTGGCGTGGATACCGGATGGGGCACCACATCGGCAAGGCGGGGGTGGAACGGCAGTTCGAGCGGACGATCGGGGGCACCCCCGGGATGCGCTTTATCGAGGTGGACGCGCGCGGCCAGGTGGTGGGTCGCTTCGCCGAGCAGCTCTCCACCCCGACGGTGCCGGGCCGGGACCTGCGCCTCACCATTGACCTGGACCTGCAGCGCTACGCGCGGGCGGTCTTCCCACAGGGGATGAGGGGCGCCGTGGTGGCGATGGTCCCCTCGACGGGGGAGGTCCTGGCGATGTACTCGAGCCCCACCTACGACCCCAACCTCCTGGTGGGGCGGATCCAGCCCGCGGTGTGGAGGGCGCTGAGCGGGGACGCGGCACGCCCGCTGATCAACCGGGCGACGCACGGGATCTATCCTCCAGGCTCCACCTGGAAGCTGGCGACGGCCATCGTGGGGCTGGAGCGGGGGGTGATCACCCCCGAGGAGAAGATGCCGATCTCCTGCACCGGGGGGATGAGCTACGCCGGGCGGTACTCGCGCTGCTGGAAGAAGGAGGGGCACGGACCGCAGGACCTGATCACGGCCATCGCCAACTCTTGCAACGTGTACTTCTACCAGCTCGGGATCCGCCTGGGGATCAACCTCCTGACCCAGGAGGGGACGCGCCTGGGCTTCTCACGCAAGACCGGTCTGGACCTACCGGGGGAGAAGGTGGGCACCTTCCCTTCGGGGCGCGACTGGTACAAGCGGCGCTTCGGGTGGAATCCCCCGCCGAGCGAGGTGATGAACCTGGCGATCGGGCAGGGGCCGAACTCCCAGACGCCCATCCGCATGGCGCAGTTCTTCTCCGCGCTGGCCGGGGACGGGACGGCGGCCGCGCCGCACCTGCTGGCTCGCAGGGACCGGAGCCCGGTGGAGACGGACCTGCGCGTGAGCCCGCAGACGCTGGACGCGCTGCGGATGGGGATGGCGCGGGTGATCGAGGAGGGAGGGACCGCGCACGCCGTGGAGCTGCGGCGCTGGAAGCTGTTCGGGAAGACAGGCACCTCCCAGAACTCCCAGGACCTCAAGCGCCCGCACGCCTGGTTCACCGGGTTCGCCGGTCCCCGTGGGGGGGCGCCGGAGATCGTGGTGGCGGTGATCGTGGAGTTCGGGGAGTCGGGGTCCGGGACCGCGGCCCCCGTGGCCGCCCGGATCGCCGACTTCTACCTGAACAGGAAGCACGGCTTCCGCACCGAGAGGATCGAGGACGCGCAGCCCACCAACGCGCCGAAGACCCCCACCCCGCGCCGCTCCTCTCCCCAGGCGCCGGCACCGGAGGTCCCTGGCACCGTCCTCCCGGACGTGCAGCTCTCCACGCCGGTTCCCGAGCCCGCGGTGATGGGGGCGACGGTGCGCATGCGGTAGCGCCGGTGCGCGGGTCTTTGTCGCCGCAGGGATACGAGAGGGGCCGCTCGCCTGAGCGGCCCCTGGTTCGTTCATGATCGCCGGGGCGCTCTACGAGTCCGATCGGAACGGCATCCCCAAGCGTAGATACACGACCCTGTTCTCGTCGCGATCGTAGTGTAGCCCCGCTGACGCGACGGGCGCCGCGAACCAGAGGCCCCCGCCCCGCCGCACCGGCGTCAGGCCGCCGGCGAAGGTGGAAAGGTCCAGCATCTTCACACGGATCGGCGTGGTCCAGAGGTCATGGTAGCCCTTTCCTGCATGCCAGGCGTCAGGGGCTCACGGCGCGGTGACCGCCGCACCGTGGACAGCGGAACGCAGAGGCCTCCGTGCAGCTGGTGAGAACGCTGCCTGCACCGGTCGCCCGACACCGAGCGGGTCCAGCCCCAGTAGCCAGAGCGCGGTCGCCGCGGTGTCCATGGTGCGGACCCCGTCGGGGAGCTCGGTGCCGGTCCGCACGCCCTCGCCCCAGGTAATCCAGGGGATGGTTATGTCGCGTCGATCAGTGCTGCCGTGCGTCCATCCGTGTCCGCCGTGATCCGCGGTTACGATCACCGCGTAATTCCCCTCCCCGAAAGCACCGTCCGCAGCCTCCAGCACCCGGGCCACGGCCCGATCCGCCTTCCGGACGGCGCGCCCATAGAACCAGCTCATCCAGCTGAACATGTGCCCCGCGTAGTCAGGCTCGCCGATGTGCACGAACAGCAGGTTCGGACGGTGGCCCGCCTCGAGGTACCGCTCGACCTTACCCACTGTGCGGTCCGCGTTCCAGCGTTCGTCCCCGTCCGGCGCCTCGGTGTGGTCCAGCGTGTTCGGCACCTGCAGGTGGTGGAACTTGGACTTGCTGAAGAACGCGGCGGTCCGGAACCCACGCTCTCGGGCGCGGGCGAACACCGTCGGCACCGCCACCACACCGTGGGTGTCGGTCTCGTCACGGTTCCAGAAGACCCCGTGGGTGTCCGGCTCCTGTCCGGTCAGCATGGAAGTGTGTGAGGGGAGCGTCAGGCTGGGATCGATCGTCTTCGCGTTAAGCGTGTAGCTTCCCTCCGCAATCAGCCGCTGGAGCGTGCCCGCGCGGAAGCGGGTGATTGCGTCCGGGCGCAGGCCATCCACCGAGATCACCACGACGTGATCCGTGATCAGACCACGCGCCGGCGCACTGCTGTCGGCAGATACGAAGGGCGAGAGCGGCGCAGCCCGGGAAGGCGAGGCCAGAGAAGGCGCAGCCGACGTAGTGACAAGCCAGAGACCTACAGCCGCAAGCACGCCCGGCAGGGCGCGAGTATGGTCGAAGGGAAGCATCTTGATCTCCGGAGTACTCTGGAGAGGTGCGCGGCCGACCGATCTTCGCGCAAGTTATTACCGTGAAATAATTTAGCAGAATGATGGACTTTAGTCCACCCCGGCGGGCTGAAGCGAGTGGTGCGGCAGGTCTCGAGGACGAAGAACCCCCCGGGGGAGGGTTGGACCTGGAGGCGAAAGAAGCCGGGGGAGTGGGAGGACGCCCTCCATGCCTGCATCCGCCGCAGGTCAATCATGCCGGGGCCCGAGGAGGTAGACGCTGACCCGGACAGGAGGTCCCGTCCGAGCGCGCCCACAACGAACAGGGGTCACCCCGGCCAGGTGACCCCTGTTTGTTTTGGTTGCTACTACGGGCTACCGTGCCAGCGAGCGCGGAGGCGGCGGAAACGGGCGCGCCTGTGCATGCCAACACCGGGGCGGCTTCCGGAGCTCCGTAGCGGTCCCATAAGCACCCCCGAAGCGCCTCCGTATCACCGTGCCCGGTCCCGCGGCAGCCTCCGGTCCGGCGGCACATGCCAGAAGATCACGTCCTCCCACCACTCCGGACCACGGAACTCGACGTTCCCGAACCGTGCGTTGACGGCGTAGAACTCCGGGTCCAGGAAGATCGGCGCATACACCGCGTCGTCGATCACCTGCTGCTCGAACTGCCGCCACAGCCCCCGCGCCCGGGTGGTGTCGTTTTCCACCAGGATGGAGTCGATCAGCGCATCCACGCGCGGGCTGCGGTACCCGGCGAAGTTGGGACCGTTGGGCGGAATGGAGCGCGAGTGGAACACCATCTCCGCGTTGGGACCCATCACCCCGGGACCCCACCCCCACCCCCAGAAGGAGCCCATGAACTGCCGGCCCCGCAGCCGCTCCACCCAGGTGGTGCGCTCGTAGGAGCGCGGCACAAGCTGGATCCCCGCCTGCCTGACCTGCGCCTGCATGGCCACCAGCACGTCCCCGCGGATCGGATCGGCGGCGCTGTACTCCACCTCCAGCCGGAGGGGCTGCCCGTTCTTCTCGCGGATCCCGTCGCCGTTGGTGTCGCGCCATCCCGCCTGCTCCAGGAGCCGCCCCGCCCCCGCGGGATCGTAGGGGAGGGGACGCACATCCGCGCTGTGCTCCCTCAGCCTCGGCGGGATCGGCGAGAGCGCCGCCCTGCCGTGCTGCCCGAAGAGCCCCTGCACGATCTGCTGCCGGTTCACCGCCATGAGGAAGGCGCGCCGCACGTTCGCGTCGTTCACCGGCGGGCGCGAGGTGTTCCAGGTGATCCAGGCGGGGCGCACCTGCGCCGCCGAGTGGATCTCCACTCCCCGGGCGTTCTCCAGCTGGCGGCTCTGGTGCGCAGCGATCTTGGTCAGGTCGCCGTTCCCGTTCAGCAGCTCGGTGATCCGGGCCGTGGGGTCGGGCACCACACGCATGATGATCCGGTCCAGCGCGGGGCGCGCCGCCGCCGCCTCGTTGGCCACCACCGTGAGCTGCTGCCCCTTCTGCCAGGGGCCCATGCGGAAGAGGCCGTTCCCCACCGGCCGCTGCCCGAAGCCGGAGAAGCGCATCCGCTCGGGGGGTACGCTGTCCAGGACGTGCTTCGGGACGGGGATCACCTCCAGGAGGGCGTTGACCACGGAGGGTCCCGTGCGGTTGAGCTTCACCTCCACCGTGGCGCTGTCCACGGCGCGGACGGACTCCACCGAGCCCACGTCCTGCTGCCGCGGCGAGGCCGTCCTCGGGTCCTTCTGCCGCTCGATGGTGAAGACCACGTCCTGTGCCGTCACCGGCTCCCCGTCGTGCCACTTCAGGCCGGGGCGGACCCTCATGATCACGGTCGCGCTGTCCGGCTGCTCCCACGACGCGAGGAGGTCGGGGACGTAGCTGCTGAGGGTGCTGTCGCGCCGCGCGAGCGCCCGGAAGGTCAGGTGGACGATCTGGTACGACTCCGTGGCGTCGAAGGTGAGCGGGTTCAGGTCGTCCGGCTCGCCCTCGGAAAGGAAGATCAGTGTCCCCCCCGGTGCGGCACCGGTGAAGGTGTTGTGATTCCCCCCGCCCGCGACCTCGCCACCGGACGCGCCCCCGTTGTCGCCCCCGCCGCACGACGCCAGGAAGAGGGCGAGCAGACCGACACCGAGAGCTGAGCTACAGCGTCTCGCAGAGGAATCGGGAAACCCGGGCCGTCTCATACGGATCCCCTCCGAAGTAGGTGGTGGTGAGGTCATCGGCGGATCAGAACCGGTCGAAGGTCCACGGGCGCGGCAGGTGCAGGGCGGTGTCCAGCCTCCGGATCACCTCCGGACGGTCGATGGTCGCGAGCCCGCCCGCCACGGCCTGGCGGGGCGCCAGCGCGCCGATGAAGATCCGGGACAGGGCGTCGACCGGGAGGGTGAGCGTGGCGTCGACGTACCCGCCGGTGTAGGGCTCCACGAACGTGGCGCCGTCCTCCAGCCGGACCCGCCAGGGTCCCCGGTTCTCGGGGATCTGTACGTCCTCCACGTCGATGGCGAGGGTCAGCTCAGGGCTGTCCACCACGGAGCGGAGCGAGAGCGCCGCGGGTACGTCGAGGAGGCGGAACATGGGGCCGCGGAGCAACGTGGCCGACGGGAACCACAGCCCCCAGCTCGGGGCGCTCAGGAGGGGGAGGCGCGGCTCGCTCAGGCGCTCTCCGAACCCCTCCTCCGGATGGGCCCGGTACACCAGCTCCCGCCACTGGTCGCCCATGGAGGAGAGCCAGGCGTACAGCCCCCGCTGCGCCCCCAGGGTGAGCCACATCCGCTCCTCCACCTCCAGGAAGCGCTCCGTCAGCGGGAGGTCGGCCCGGTAGCGGACGATGGCGTACCCCTCTGGCTCCCCTCCCTCCCCCCAGTACACGACCGCCGCCCGGTCATGCCCGTTCCACACGCCGCTCCAGGAGCGCTCGGTCCGCTCCAGTTGCCCGGTCTGCTGGGGCGCGCCCTGGGCGTAGACCGACCGCATGGCCGCGAACTCCGCGTCGGACTCCACCAGGCGCATGCGGAGCCGCTCGTCCCTGGCATCCGGGAGCACCCCGGGCGGGATCTGGTACTGGTGGGCTGCCCCGGCGAGCCCGTACCCGAGCTGCTCGTAGTACGAGGCCCGGAAGGGGAAGAGAGCGGAGCCCACGTCACCGCGCTCCCGGGCGTGCTCGAACCCGGCGGTCAGCATGCGCGTCGCCAGGCCACGCCGGCGGTGCGTGGGAGCGATGGCAACCGAGCCCAGCCCCATCACGCGCAGGGGAACGCCCCCGATCCACTGCCTCAGCCAGAGGAGCTGGCAGGCCCCCACCAGCCGCCCGCCCTCCTCCGCCACCCAGAGGGCCTCCAACCCGCCGTGGGGGCCACCCACGAGGAATTTCTCCCACCACGCGTGCCCCCGCGTGGTCGAGGGGAAGCTGTGCGCTTCCAGGCGGGCCACATCCCCCACTTCGTCCCACTTCACCGGGCGAAACGTCTCGACCACCTTCCCTCCCCTCCCGTGTCGGTTCGGCCACCCGGAGACCGTGGCGGATGGCCTGAGTTTCGCAGGACCCCCGCTTCCACCGCGCCTCCGGTACGCTCCGTGCGCCACCGGACCGCGTGGATCATGCCACCGCCCGGCTCCGCGCCCGGGGCGGATACTCCGAACATAGAGCTTTCGATGACCGATCGCCATTCGATCTCCCTGCCGCGGCTGGCTCTCCTCGCCGGGGGGCTCCTCCTGGGAGGGACTGCCGCCTGCCGCACCAGCCCTCCGCCGCAGGAAGCTCCCGGAGAGCCGGCCCGCACCACGCAGGCCGCGCCGGACTCCCCGGGCCGGGCGCAGGTCCTCCCGGGACTGGAGGTCCTCCTCCGCGACTCGCTGCACCTGGTGCGCGGGAAGCGGGTGGGATTCATCACCAACCAGTCCGCCGTCACCTCCACGGGGGAGCTGGGGATCGACGCCCTCGCGCGTCACCCGGAGGTGAAGCTGGTGGCCCTCTTCAGCCCGGAGCACGGGATCCGGGGAACCGCCGAGGCGGGAGCGAAGATCGACACCGGCCGCGACGAGAAGACGGGGCTCCCGGTGTACTCGCTCTACGGCAGGACGCAGCGTCCCACCGACGAGATGCTGCGGGACGTGGAGATCCTGGTCTTCGACATCCAGGACATCGGCGCGCGACCGTACACCTTCGTCTGGACCATGGCGATGGCGATGGAGGAGGCAGCGAAGCGCAGGATCCCCTTCGTGGTGCTGGACCGCCCCAACCCGATCACCGCCGCCATCGACGGTCCGCTGATGCACATGGACGTGCGCAACGTGACCCAGGTGATCACCGGGTACTACGCCGTCCCCCTGCGGCACGGGATGACCGTAGGCGAGATCGCCCGCTACTACAACGAGGACGCGCGGGTCGGCGCCGACCTGCACGTGGTTCCCGCGGCGGGGTGGCGCGGCGACATGTGGTTCGAGGAGACCGGGCTCCCCTTCGTCCGCCCCTCGCCCAACATCCGCTCGGTGGACGCCGAGCTCAAGTACTCCGGGCTGGTGCTGGCTGAGGCCACCAACCTCACGGTGGGCCGGGGGACCGAGGCACCCTTCTCCTACCTGGGGGCTCCCTGGATGGATGCCGGGCGAGTGCTGGAGCGGGTGGGGACGTACGACCTCCCGGGGGTGCGACTGAGCAGCGTCCGCATCACCCCCTCCGGGCCCCGGGAGAACTGGATCCCCTTCCGCGACAGCGCCGTCGCTGCGATCAGATTGGACGTGACTGACCGGAACGCCTTCCGTCCTGCGCTGACGGCGCTGGTGCTCCTGACTGAGATCAAGCGGCAGCACCCGGCGCAGTTCAGGATTACCAACGCGGGGTTCACGCAGATGATGGGGTCGCGGTGGGCGCGGGAGGCGTTCGATCGGGGTGAGGACCCGCGGGTGATCGCGCGGAGGTGGGAGGATGAGGTGCGGCAGTGGATGGCCACGCGGAACCGGTACCGTCTGTATGCAGCGGGTCGGCTGGGGACGGGTGGGTAGCCGGCGGAGCCGCTTCAGAGCCCCGCGGAACTGCAACTACCGTACGTCGGTGTCGAACTGACCCTCCCCTGCTCGCGGGGGAGGGTGGCGAGCTCGCGAGCCGGGTGGGGGCCTGCGGGGCCGGAGGCCTACCCCCCCGAGCTCGGGTTCTCCTGCCGCTTCCGCTGCATCACCAGCCCCTCCGTCCAGCGCTCCACCGCCTCCGCCTCCTCGGGGGTCACCACCACGTCCTCGGACTGCACCCCCTCCGGCGCCGTTCCCCCGCTCCTGCGGACCACCTCCTCCACCACCGTGCTCCAGGTCATCGCCTGCGCCACCTTCCCCACCGTCCGCACCGCCAGCCGCTCGATCTGCGAGGCGCTTCGGGTGTAGGCGCGGATCTCGAAGCGCACCACTCCCGGGCGGGGCTCGTCGGCGAGGAAGCGGATCACCCCGGCGAAGAAGTGGCCCTCCAGGGTGACGTTGGTGATGGCCCTGGGCCTCACCTCCTGCACCCGCACCTGCACGTTCCCACGCATCGGCACCGCCAGCGTCAGGGTGGCCCCCTCCTCCAACCGGGTGGGCGTCCCCGGTTCAGCGCCGGCCTGGAGCAGTCCGTCCGGAGGGAGTACCCGGAAGTGGTCGCGCACCAGGAGCAGCACCTCCTCGGGGGAGAGCCGGCTCCCATGGATGTCGGCCCAGAACCGCTCCCGGTGCAGCCGCCCCACTCCTTCCTGGGGAAGCTTCTCCGGGAGTGCGTCCGCCAGGATCCGGAGCCCCTCGCGCAGCGGAGTGGGAGTGATCCCGAACACCTCGGTGAGCGCATTCTTCCGCCCCGACGGGATCACGTTCCCCTCCAGGAGCATGGTGATCTGGTCGGTGTTCACCGGGACGTCCACCCCCAGCGTGGCGGCCGCTTCCGTCCCTGTTTTGGCGAGCCACTCGGGGACCGGGAAACGGGGCGGGCTCTTCCCGGTGATCTCCCCCAGGAGGCCCAGGAGCTCGCTCATGGTGGTCAGCTCCGACCCCGCCATCTCCAGCACCTCACCCGCCCCACCCTCCCCCTCCACGGCCCGCGCCAGCACCTCGCCGAGATCCTCCATCCACACGGGCTGGAAGGGCTGGTCCCCGGCTCCGACCACGGGCACCACTGGAAGGGACCGGACCATCTTCAGGAGGAGCGAGATCACCTCGTCGCCGGGACCGTACACGTTCCCCGGCCGGCAGATCAGCCACTCCCCGGGGAACTCCTGCCGCACCACGTCCTCCGCGGCCTTCTTGGAGCGGTGGTAGCCCGAGCTCCCCCGGTCCGCCCCCAGCGACGACACGTAGACGAAGCGCCGCACCCCCGCCCGCCTCGCCTCGTCCACCAGTCGGCGCGTCCCGCCGACGTTCACCTGGTCGAAGGTGACCTCCGGAGGCTGCTCCGCCACGATCCCCGCCACGTGCAGCACGGCCTCGCATCCGTCCGCGGCGCCACGCAACGACTCCGCGTCGCCCATGTCCGCCTCGTAGGGCTCCACCCCCTCCGCCCACTGGCGGCTGTCCTGGCCGGCGTGCCTGGAAAGCAGCCGGACCGCGTGCCCACGCCGGAGCAGGTGGTCCACCGCCGACTTGCCGACTACCCCCGTGCCTCCCGTGACGAGAACCTTCATGTGTGCACTCTCCGAAAAGGGTTCGCCGGGGGAATCGCATACCGGGTGCCAGACAGGGAGGGATCGTGCATCGAGCGACGCACGATAAGGGTGTCGGAAAGGGTCCGGACATCGCTCGCGGCAACCCGCTCCTTATGGGACCACTACACCTGTAGCTCTATAAAAACTACTGGATGGAAGGCACTTCCCCCCTTATTGTAGGTAGAAAGAACACAATTCAGGAAACCGCACCTGACCTCAGCCGGAGCTGACAGTCATGAAGCCACGCCGATCCGACTCTCCGCAACGCAAGCCGCGTCGCCGCTGGCGCTGGCACATCCCTCCGGCCATCGTCCGCGGCCCGGAGGCCCTGGAGGGAACGGAGGTCCTGGACGATTTCGGGGGGGAGCTCGGGCTCGTCCTCTGGCAATCGCTCCGCGACATCTCCCTCTGGTCCAGCATCACTCCCCACGATGCGCGAGCCGGGCTCTTCTCCCCGAATGCCGGGAAGCGGCGCGCCGCCTCTCTCCTGGCCGCCGATCCCGACCCCCGGATCTCCGGTGCCCTGGCGACGATCGCCGGGATCCTGGAGGACCCGGCCGGGACCTCCACCGAGGTGGTGATGCTGGCCTGCCGCGAGGTCTCGCAGTGGGCGGAAGACGAGGGGCTGTCGGCCACCGCGCTGGCGTTCGCGCAGGCGGCGGCTCTCGCCAGCCCGGGGAATGCGGCGGCGGGGTTCCGGGTAGGGCTGCTGGCGCGGCGGCGGGGGGAGTACGCGCGGGCGGAGACCTGGTTCCGGCGCACCATCGGGCTGGCACGGCAGAGCCGCGACTGGCTCTCGTACGCCATGGCCTTCAACTCGCTCGGGAACCTGTATGCGATGCGCGGCAACCTCCCCGTCGCGCGGCAGCTCCAGATCCGCGCCTACCGGGCGGCCAAGCGCCACAGCCTCCGCCCCACCCTGGCAATGGTGCTCCACGACCTGTTCGTCATCGCCGTCCGGGCCAATCAGCACGAGGAAGCCGCAGCGCTCGCGCGCTCTGCGTTCGATGCGTACGACCCGGAAAATCCTCAGTTCCCCGCGTTTGCCCATGACGTGGCGTACTTCTGGATGTCGCACGGACAGTTCGCCCCCGCGCTCTCCGTCTTCAATGCGCTCCTCCCCCAGCTCCGGAGGCCGCTGGATCGGATCGGCGTGCTGGGAAGCATCGCCAGGGCGGCAGGCGGGGTGGGGGATCTGACCGCCTACGCCGGAGCACGGGATGCGCTCTGGAAGCACGTGCACGCCTCCGAGTCCTTGGAGATCTCGGCCGATGCACTCCTGGACCTGGCCGCAGGAGCAACGAGCCTGGGCCGGTGGGCCGAGGCCGAAGAGGCATCCCGGATGGCGGAGCAGATGGCCACCGAGCGTCAGCAGGCGCAGATCATGTTCAATGCCCAGTCGGCGCTGGAGGCGATCCGGAGCGAGCGTTCGGCGGAAGCGAACGTCGCCGCGCAGCCGGCCGAGGACGTCGACAACCTCGCCACGGAGCTGGTGCGTACGCTTGAGGAGTACGCGGTCGCGGGGTAGCCCCCGTCCTCGCGACACCGCTCCGGAGCCTCGCGCCCGGTCGCTCCTACGGGGCCGGCTGCGTAGCCACGGTGGTATCGTTCCCCCCGCCGATCAGGGCTCCGCTCTGAAGGGGGGTGGATGCCGGCAGGGTGGGCTCCGGGTGGGTACAGGCCAGGGGAAGGCCGAGCAGGCTTAGGGCAAAGGCGAGGCGTGTGATCTTCATAGGGTGGCCTTACAGGAATGGGTGAATCACCATGGCTTTGCGGGCCCGGTGATAAGCTAGACCCGCTCCTGTTGG
>DATAAL010000486.1:0-1552 GCA_036260145.1 Longimicrobiaceae bacterium
TCCAGCACGTACACCCGCGCGTGGGGGAGCGGGCGTCCGATCGGGACGGCACGTAGCGACGTGGTGCCTGGCTCCTCCTCCGGCGCCACCGTCAGGTCCGCCACCGTGGCCACCACCGTGGTCTCCGTGGGGCCGTAGCCGTTCACCAGCCGCACCGACTCGCCGAAGCGCTCCCGCCACGCCCGCAGGCGCTCCGGGAGGGCGCGCTCCCCGCCGACGATGACGATCCGCATCTCCGGGGGGAGCTCCGCGCCTCCCCCGGCCGAGAGCTCCGCCACCAGCTCGTGCCAGTACGCCGTGGGGAGGTCCAGGACGGTGATCCCCCACTCCCGGCAGGTATCCAGGAAGATCCGCGCGGAGTCGAGCATCTCTCCGGTGCGCAGCACCAACCGCCCGCCGGAGAGGAGCGTGGGGAAGATCTCCTCCACGCTGGTGTCGAAGTTCATGGAAGCGAACTGGAGCACCGTGTCGGCGGCGGTGATCCCGTACACCTCCCGGGCCGCCGCCACGAACCAGGCCAGCGTCCGGTGCGGGACCACCACCCCCTTGGGCTTCCCGGTAGAGCCCGAGGTGTAGATCACGTACGCCGCGCAGTCGGGATCGACGGGGACCTCCGGATCGGTGCCCTCCTCCTCCGCGATCCGCTCCCGGTCCCCGTCCAGGAACACGGCCTCCGCCGCCGCGTTCCCCGGAAGCGACGCGAACAGCGCGGTCTCCGTGAGGACCACAGCGATCCCCGAGTCCTGCACCATGAAGGCCAGCCGCTCGCGCGGGTAGGCCGGGTCCAGGGGGACGTACGCCGCCCCCGCCTTGAGGATCCCCAGCAGGGCGACGACCGTCTCCGGGCCGCGCTCCAGGCACACTCCCACCCTGGATTCCGGCCCGACCCCCCGGGCGCGGAGGTGGCGCGCGAGCCGGCTGCTGCGCCGGCTCAGCTCCGCGTAGGTGAGCGACTCTCCCGCGTACCGGACGGCGACGGCGTCCGGCGTCAGGGCGGCGCGGGCCTCGAAGTCCCGATGGACCGGGAGCCGCGCCGGCTCCACCCCGGCGCCCTCGTTCCAGGTGTACAGCACCCGGGTCCGCTCTTCCGGCGTGATCAGCGGGAGCTCGGAGAGGCGCCGGTCCGGGTCCTCCGCCACCCCGCGGAGCAGCGTGACGAAGTGGTCGTGGATCCGCACCATCGTGTCGCGGTCGACCAGCTCCGTGCTGTACTCCCACCCCCCGAACATCCCCTCCGGCGTTTCCACCAGCGTCAGCGCCAGGTCCAGCTTCGCCTTGCGGTGACCGACGTCCAGCTGTCCCGCGTCCAGACCCGGGAGGAGACTCTTCGGGAGCGGCGCGTTCTGCACCACCAGCAGCACCTGGAAGACCGGGTTGTAGCTCAGGCTCCGCTCGATCTTGAGCCCTTCCACCAGCTTCTCGAAGGGGAGGTCCTGGTTGGCGAAATCCTCGAAGGTGGTCTCGCGCACCCTCGCCAGCAGCTCGCGGAAGGTGGGATCCCCCGACAGGTCCGCGCGGATCGCCAGCGTGTTGGCGAAGAGACCGATCAGCC
>DATAAL010000487.1:0-2133 GCA_036260145.1 Longimicrobiaceae bacterium
CTCCCCGTGGTGCCGGCCTTCTCCGGGCCTTGGGCGCAGGCAGGGGCACCCAGGAGCGTCAGCAGGAGGGCTCCGGCCAGGGTGCCGCGGCGGGTACGAAGGGGGTGTGGGTTCAAGAGAGCCTCGGTCTGAAAGCGGTGAGAATGGTCAGGGGCTCACGCGGACCCGCTCCCGGGCGCGCGTCAGGTCCCACTCCCGCACGTGGGGCGGGGGCCAGCTCCCGGCTCGGGCGGCAGCCGCGAGGGAGCTCGCTTCCTCCCGGGCGCGCGCCGCGGTCGCCGGATCCACCCAGCCGCCGCGGAGGGCCTCTTCGAATTCCTCCTCGTCCAGGACCTCCACCGTCCCGTCCGCACCGAGCCACACGTCCAGGGCGAGGTCCGTCGTGTCCCAGCGGTTGCCGCGCATCTCCACCGGGGTGAGGACGTTGGCGTAGAAGCCGGTGAAGGTCCCGTCGGCCAGGTGGAAGCGTCCCACGTCATGCCAGGCGCCGGGGTAGGTGAACCAGACCACGGGCGCCCCCGGCTCCAGCACCGTCCTCCCCCCGGCCACCACCGGGCGCCGGAGGGCGGCGGACTCCAGCAGCGTCACCACGTACTCTCCCGCGTCCTCCACCCTCGCCTGCTCGAACACCTGCTCCCGGTCGGGGAGGCGGCGGTAGTGGATACGGACCGTGGAGCCCTCCATTCAGGCGATGTCCAGCGGGAGCTGCACGAGCTCGCGGGACTGGGCGTCCACCACGGCGATGGCGGTGAGGTTGGCGATCTCCGCCGCCTCGCTCCCGCGCTGCAGCACGTGGACGGGGTGGGCCATCCCCAGGAGGATGGGGCCGAACGCCTCGGCGCCGCCGCGCTGCGCCATGAGCTTGTAGGCGATGTTGGCCGCGTTCAGGTCCGGGAAGATCAGGACGTTGGCCGAGCCGGTGAGGGTGCTGAACGGGTACGTCCTCCGGCGGAGCTCCGGGTCCACGGCCGTCTCCAGCTGCATCTCCCCGTCCACCACCAGCTCCGGGTCCATCTCCTTCACCCGCTCCGTCGCCTGCCGCACCTTGTCCGACTCCGGGTGCGGTGCAGAGCCGAAGTTGGAGAACGAGAGCATTGCCACCCTCGGCTCGATCCCCAGCCACCGCACGAACCCCGCCGCCAGCCGCGCGATCTCCGCCAGCGTCTCCGCGTCGGGGTCGATATTGACCGTGGTGTCGGCGAAGAAGAGGATCTCCCGCTCCAGCACCATCATGTACAGCCCTGCCACGTGCGACACCCCCGGCGCCGTCCCCACGGCCTGGAGCGCGGGGCGGATGGTCTCCGGGTAGTGCATGTCCTCCCCGGCCACCAGCCCGTCCGCGTCCCCCTCGAGCACCATCATACACCCGAAGGGCACGGCACGGCGCACCTCGGCCCGGGCGTCCGCCAGCGTCATCCCCTTCCGCTGCCGCCTCCGCCAGAGCCGCTGCGCGTACCGCTCCAGCCGCTCCTCGTCGCCGAGCCGGTCCACGACCGCGATCCCGTCCAGCGGCACCCCCAGCTCCTGCGCCCGCGCCCGGATCCGGTCCGCACGCCCGACCAGGACGGGGAGGGCGATCCCCTGCTGTACCACGAGCGCGGCAGCGCGGATGACCCGCTCGTGCTCTCCCTCCGGGTACACGATCCGGCGCGGGTCGCGGCGGGCCTGGATCATGATGTCGCGCATCACCTCCCGACGGCGCCCCAGCCGCGCCTCCAGCTCCCCCCGGTACACGTCCAGGTCCAGCTCGCGCCGCGCCACCCCGGTCTCCATCGCCGCCTTCGCCACCGCGGGCGCCACCCACAGCATGATCCGGGGGTCGAAGGGCTTGGGGATCAGGTACTCCGGGCCGAAGCGGAAGCGCTCGTCGCCGTAGGCCCGCTCCACCGCCTCGGGAACATCCTGCCGCGCCAGCTCCGCCAGCGCCCGGGTGGCGGCCATCTTCATCTCGTCGTTGATGGCCCGTGCGCGCACGTCCAGCGCTCCGCGGAAGATGAAGGGGAAGCCCAGGACGTTGTTGATCTGGTTGGGGTAGTCGGTCCGTCCGGTGGCGACGATGGCGTCCGGTCGCACCGCCAGCACCTCCTCGGGGAGGATCTCCGGGTCGGGGTTCGCCAGCGCGAAGACCAGGGG
>DATAAL010000488.1:0-3995 GCA_036260145.1 Longimicrobiaceae bacterium
CACCACCGAGTTCCACACGGGGGTGGACTTCCGCTTCCGCCGCAGCGCCAACCCGCGGGCCATCATCGGCAACCGCAACTTCCCCCTGCCGCGCCAGGTGGCGGCCCGCGCCCGCCTGGCGGACGTGGTGGCGGCGTCCTCCTGCTTCCCCAGCGCCTTCGAGCCCTTCCTCTTCCCCCAGCAGTTCCGGTGGCCGGACGACTTCCCCCTGGCGGAGGTGGAGAGCGAGCTGGAGCGCTCGTCCGGCGGGTCCCGGGCGTGGAAGGAAGGGCTGCCGCTGATGGACGGCGGCGTGTACGACAACCAGGGGCTGGGGAGCCTGCTCCTCTCCTACCGCGACACGGAGAACCCGCCGGTTCTGCTGGTCTGCGACACCAGCCCGCCCCAGCCGGAGCTGTACCACTACCCCGGTCCGGACAGGCGCGGCTGGCTGACGCTGAACGGCGCCAGGGCGCTGATGTGGCTCGTCTTCGTGACCGCCGTCGCGTCGGCGGTCGCGGTGGGCGCCTCGGCGTGGCGGGACCCGGACCGCTTCACCCTGCGCGGGCTCCTGGTGTACGGAGTCCCGCTCCTCTTCTCGCTGGGAGTGGGGGTGGGGATGGTCTGGCTGCGCGACGTGGTCGGCCAGGTGGGGCGCCTGCTCAGGGAGAAGGTGCAGGTGCCCGACGCATGGCGGGACCTGCGGCGGCTCACCGTGCGCGAGCTGGTGCGGATGGTGGATCTCCGGGTGGGCTCGCTGATGGCGCTGACCTCCAGCATCTTCATGAAGCGCATCCGGGGCCTGGTCTATGGTACCGCCTACGCCGACGAGGAGTTCAAGGACCGCCTGGCGCCCGTCCTGATCTATTCGCTCACCCGCGAGTCACGGCTCTTCGAGAGGTATCCCTGGCTCCGCCCGGGAAAGGGGCTGCGCAGGCTGGCCGAAACCGCCTCCGCCGTGCCGACCGCCCTCTGGCTCACCGACGACGGCGAGCTGGACACCCTCGCCGACGCGGGCACCGCCACGGCGTGCTTCGCGCTGCTCCGGTTCGTGCTGCACGACCGGGACGGGCGCCTGGCGGCGGGCGACCCGGGGCGGGCGGAGCTGCTGGAGCGGCTCACGCGCGAGTGGAGGGAGATCAAGCGAAAGTATGGGGATGACGACGCGGAGACGGTGCCGGTGGACGGCGCCGCGGCCCCCGGGGGCGCGAGGGACGGCGCCGCCGTGTAGTCGACCAGCGCCCGGCTCGGCGTCGGGCGCGACACCTCGAACGCCGCCGGACGGTGCAGCGCACCGGCGCCCGGCAGCCGCACCTCACCGGATCCCGGACATGCAACTGCCCCGCCGACTGGGTTCCGAGCTTCTCTCGCGGGCGAGACGGAACGGATCGAAGCGGCTGACGGTCGTCATGCCGTTCCTGAACGAGGGGGGAGAGCCACGAAAGACGGTGGAGAGCATCCACCGGACCTGCGACCCCGGACAGATCGACATCATCGCGGTGGACGACGCCTCGGAGGGCGAGCTGGACACCCTGGCGGATTTCGCCAACGTGACCTACGTACGCAACCGCGACCGGATCGGCTCGGCGGGCTCGAAGCACCTCGGGGCAGCCCTGGCGAACACCCCCTTCGTATTGATCATCGACGCGCACATGCGCTTCCGGCACGACCGCTGGTGCCGGCGTATCGTGAAAGCCCTGGAGCGGGAGCCGAGTACCGCCTTCTGCACGGTGTGCCTGGGATTGTCGGCCTCCAACATGAACCCGCTTCTGCCGAGGGGGCGGTATTACGGCGCCGATCTCGTCCTGGCGAGCGAGCAGACCGCCGACCCCGGCCGGCCGGCATCGGAGATCCTCGAGCCCAAGTGGGCCCGGCGGCAGAGAGGGAGATGCTACGACGTTCCCTGCATCCTGGGAGCCAACTATGCCTTCTCGAAACAATGGTTCATGTCGATCAGGGGGCTGGAGGGACTCCGGGGGTGGGGGACGGAGGAGCCGTTCCTGAGCCTGAAGACCTGGCTGGCGGGGGGAAGGTGCAGGATCCTCACCGACGTCCAGATCGGCCACATGTTCCGCGACCATGCCCCCTATCGCACGCCGGTCGCCCACCTGGTCTACAACAAGATCTTCCTCTGCCGCACCATTCTCCCCCCGGACCTCGCGGAAAGCCTGGTCCGCCTCCTTCCCCGGGGCGCCGCCTTCGAGGAAGCCATGCGGATGATCGAGGCGGACCACGACACCATCGACGAGGCCCGCGGCTACTACCGGACCATCTTCTCCCACAGCATCCACGACTTCTGCCGCCGCTTCGGCGTGGGTCTGCCCGGCCGTATCCCGCCGGAATCTCCCTGAGCGGCTGCGGCGGGCCCCCGTAGCGGCTGGAGGCTCGCCCCCATTCCCGGCTACCGGCAGTACCGCCAGCGGATGAACAGGGCTAGCAGCAGGAACACCAGGGCGATGAGCGCGGCGCCCCCCAGCCCGGGCATCGCAACCCCGGCGACCCACATTCCGACCACCGCAAGGATGAAGATGGCGATCCCGAGCAGTACGCACAGCGCCCACCTGCAGACGCCACAGTACAGGATGTAGAGCACGGCCAGGACGACCAGCGCCGCTCCGGCGAGCCCCAGCGCCTGCGGGCTGGCGAAGGCTGCCGTCGCGACTCCTACCAGGAAGCCGGCCAGCAACACCGCCCAGACGATACAAAGCAGCGAACAGGGCATGCAGCCCATGCAACCCATGCAGCCACCCTCGCCCTCGTCATCGTCTCCCGGTGGGGTGGTGGTGCTCGTAGTGGTGGTGCTCGTGGTGGTGGTGCTGGTGGTGGTGCTGGTGGTAGTGGTCGTGGTGGTGGTGGTCGGACAGGGCGGCACCGTGAAGGTGACGCTTACGGAGGGACAGCCGGTGACGTACAGCGTAGCCGTGTAGGTTCCGGGTGGGTAGTTGTGGTGCGTCGTGGTTCCCACCCCGCCGGACAGCGTCACGGTGCTCCCCGGGTTGCCGTCGCCGAAGTCCCATTGCCCGGAAAGGACGACGGTTCCGTTGTGGATGGCGCTCAGCGCGACGTCCACCATCCCACTCGCATCGCACTCGTCGTCCGGGGTGGCCCAGACGTTTACTCCCGGGCACGGGTTGGCCGGACACGCGGATACCGTGAAGGTAATGGTCACGGGAGGGCACCCGGCCACGTACAGAGTGGCGGTGTACGTTCCCGGAGTATATAAGTGCGGGTCGAAGTGAAAGACTCCGCCCGTCAGGGCGAATGGAACTCCGGTACCGCTCGTGTCCCCGTAGTCCCAGTACGCGGTAGGCGAGACCGTCCCCGGGTGGTACGCGGTGAGGGTCACGGTGCGCGCGCCGTCCTGGTTGCAGGTGATGCCGACGCTCGCGCCGAGCGTGACGGAGGGGCAATCGGGACAGTTCAGTACGCCCGACCATGAAGCCTGGCACGCGGGATTGCCCACGCACGTCACGCTGACGAGGATGTTCTTCCCACAGTCGCATTCCGCCTTCCCGAGGCCGTCCGCGCTCGTGAAGCTCGCGGTGAAGCTCCCCGCGGAGATCCCGACCGTCTTCGTCGCTATGCCCGCGGCGCACCGGATGCTGACGGTCACCTGATCGCACTGGCTCGCGGTTCCCGTGACGGTGACCTGCGTCAGCACGCCGGCCGACGTCGTGCCCGTGACGGTGGAGATCGAGATGGTACACATGGTGCCCTCGTGGCTGGGGCGGGGAAGGAGTACCACTGCGAGAAATCCCAGGAATGCTTCTGCAATGAGCCCGGCTCCGACCGCCACCGGGTTTCGTTTCATTCCCGCGATCGGCGGAGGAATGAGGATGGAAGCGGCGGGGGGGGGGATTCGCGGACCACGCACCAAACCTAAAACCCCGAGTACTTTCCAGGCCCGGCTGGATGACCGCATGCCAAGGATAGTCTTGAATTTTCGAGATGCAATGTTCTCGTTGACGGCCGGGAATACATTCCGCATCGATCACACATCACTTTTCCAGGCGCTG
>DATAAL010000489.1:0-1583 GCA_036260145.1 Longimicrobiaceae bacterium
CGTGCACGCCCGCAGCCCCTCGGCGATCTCCGCAGCGAGAGCGTCTCCCCGCGCGGTGTCCTCGGCTCCGGCGTCCGCCGGGGCCGGGGGACGGGTCTCCTCCCCGGCGTGCGCCGCCTCCAGGATCATCTCCGCCTCCAGGCGCACCTTGCTCTCCTCGCGCCCCGAAGCGATCTCCAGGGCGCGGCGCGCCGCCTCCTCGGTCCGCGCCCGGTTGCCGAGGTGCGTGGCGCCGTACGCCAGGTCCAGCATCGACCTGGCTGCGCCTTCCTGTGCTTCTGGACGCTCCGCCAGCTCCCAGGCGGCGATCCACGCATCCTCGAAGCTCCTCCGCTCCCCCGCACCGCCGGCCGAGCGGGCGATGTTCGCCAGGACGGCGATCCGCTCGGAGGGACGCGCGAAGTGCGGGAGGAGTGCCCGGAATACCACCAGCGCCCGGGCAAAGCACCCCTTGAGCAGCCAGAAGTGCGCGAGGTCGTGGGCCAGACGCGGGAGCTCAGGGTGCCCCGGACCGTGGACGGTGTACGCCTCCTGTGCCCAGCATTCGGCCTCGGCGACGTTCCCTGTCTCGGCCGACACCACGAACAGGTAGTGCAGCGCCTGCCCTTCGACGCCGCGCAGCCCGTGCCGCCGGGAGGCACGCATCGAGCGGGTGAAGTACTTCCGGGCACGGGGGTACGCGCCGCGCTGGAGGTGGATCCTTCCCAGCCCGATGAAGGCCGTCGCGTAGGAGTTCCAGTCGCCGCTCTGCCTCCCCATCAGGATCGCCCGCAGGAACCAGGTCTCCGCGCGCGCGTACTCGGCCACACGGCGCGCTACCCTTCCGGCCGCGAACGCCATCCCCGCGTGTCCCGGCGCCGCGGACGCCGCCGCTTCCGAGAAGGCCAGGGCGGTGGACATCGCCGCCCGCTCCTCCGCCCACTGGGCGATCTTCCGGCAGGCGTGCGCCACCTCGTCTGTGCTCACCGAGCCCGAGCTCTCCACCATGGCTCGCAGCGTTTCCAGCGGCTCCCGCAACTGTGGCTCGACGTCGGAGGGCGTGGAGGCCCTCCGGGCCTGAGCGGCGCCCGACGTGAAGAGGCGCGCCCGGTACGAGGCCGGGGTCGCCGCCCAGAGCATCGCGTCGCGCAGCGACTGCCAGAGCAGGAGCCCCAGCGGGCCTGATACCTCCTCCAGGATCCCGGTCCCCACGAACGAGTGGGAGACGTGTGCCGGGAGGGGGGGGACCCGCCAGCGGCGAGTCCAGCTTTCAGGCGAGGTCGTTTGAGGAGAGGAGATCATTCGTAGTCTCTGAGAGGGCGTAGTCCGCACCCGAAGATGCTGAATGAAGGGAACGTATGGGGGCAGGGTAGAAGTATCGGCGGAGCATACCGCTGTCTTGAGGGCCAGGAGGCTGGTGTCGTCGATGCGGTGCGTTATCCCCGAGCAGCCCGTCGAAATCCCGCGATGGATCGGTCAGGAGTGGAGGGGAGAAGGGTGGGCATAGAGGGAGAGACACCGGGGTACGACGAGAGAGCCACAGAGGAAGATGGAAGGCGCGCCGGGTTTCGTCAACCCGGTGTGCCGTAAGGATCACATACTTT
>DATAAL010000490.1:0-2850 GCA_036260145.1 Longimicrobiaceae bacterium
GCGCCTGGAGCTCTCGGGAGAGCCGAGCGTGGGGGAGCTGCTGGAGCGGGTGCGGGAGCGGGCGCTCTCTGCGCAGCAGAACCAGGACATCCCCTTCGAGCAGGTGGTGGAGGGGGTGCAGCCGGTGCGCAGTCTGGCGCACAGCCCGCTCTTCCAGGTGATGTTCGCCTGGCAGAACGCGCCGGGGGGCGAGCCGGAGCTGCCAGGCCTCGCGCTGGCAGGAGTGAGCAGGGGTGCGCAGCAGGCGAGTGCGAAGTACGACCTGTCGCTCTCGCTGGGGGAGTCGGGCGGAAGGATCGTGGGCGGGCTCGTCTATGCGACGTCACTCTTCGAACGGGCGACGGCGGAGCGCCACCTCGGCTACCTACGGCAGGTGCTGGAGGCGATGGCGGCCGGGCCGGAGCGGGGAATCGCCGGGCTGGAGATGCTGCCGGAGGCGGAGCGGCGGCAGGTGGTGGAGGTGTGGAACGCCACCGCGGCGCCGTATCCGGCCGACCTGTGCATCCACGAGCTCTTCGAGGTGCAGGTGGAGCGTGCTCCGGGTGCAGTGGCGCTGGTGTTCGGGGGCGAACAACAGGTCAGCTACGCCGAGCTGAACGCCCGGGCGAACCGGCTGGCGCACCACCTTCGGGCGCTGGGCGTCGGACCGGACGTCCGGGTGGGCCTGTGCGTGGAGCGCAGCGTGGAAATGATCGTGGGGGTGCTGGCGGTGCTCAAGGCGGGCGGGGCGTACGTGCCGCTGGACCCCGAGTACCCGCCGGAGCGCCTGACGTACATGCTCCAGGACAGCGTCCCGGCGGTGCTGTTGACGCAGGGTGTGCTGGCCGGGCGCTTCGAGGCGCTCGCGGTGCCGGTCCTCGCGCTCGACATGCACGCCTCCACCTGGGCGGAGCAGCCGGAGCGGAACCCGCCGCGTGCGGATCTCACCCCCGGGTGCCTGGCCTACGTGATTTACACCTCCGGCTCCACGGGCACGCCCAAGGGGGTGATGGTCGAACACCGCGGCGCCAGTAACCTTGTGGCGGCCCAGGTTCGCGCCTTCGCGGTGGAGCCGCAGAGCCGTGTGTTGCAGTTCGCTTCCTTCAGCTTCGATGCCTGTGTCTCGGAGGTGTTCATGGCGCTCTGCCGGGGCGCTGCCCTGCACGTTCCTCCTCCGGGAATCGTGCTGGCTGGCGAGGCACTGCTGGAGGTGCTCGCACGCGAGGGGATCACCCACGCGACCCTGCCCCCGGCGGTGCTCGGACCGCTCACGGAGGATGCCGGGCTGGGCCCGGTGCGCACCCTGGTTCTGGCCGGAGATGTCGTGCCCGGAGCCCTCGTGAGGCGGTGGGCACCGGGGCTGCGGCTCATCAACGCCTACGGACCCACTGAGGCGACCGTCTGCGCGACGCTGGTGGAGTGCCGGGCCGAGGAGGGGGCGAACCCCTCGATCGGCCGACCGGTCGCGAACGCGCGCGTCTACATTCTGGACCGTGCGGGCGAGCCGGTGCCGGTGGGAGTGGCCGGGGAACTCTTTATCGGGGGAGCGGGGGTGGCGCGGGGCTACCTGGGACGCGGGGAGCTGACCGCAGAGCGCTTCGTCCCCGATCCGTTCGGCGGGGAGCCGGGCAGGCGGCTGTACCGCACGGGGGACCGGGGGCGCTGGCTGCCGGACGGGACGATCGAGTTCCTGGGGCGCGCGGACTTCCAGGTGAAGGTCCGTGGGTACCGCATCGAGCCGGGGGAGATCGAGGCGCAGCTCTCGGAGCGCCCGGAGGTCCGCGAGGCCGTAGTGCTGGCGCGCGAGGACGCACCCGGGGAACGGCGGCTGGTGGCGTACTACGTGGGAGCGGGAGCGGTGGAGGCGGAGACGCTGCGGGCGCACCTGCGGGAGCGGCTGCCGGAGTACATGGTCCCTGCGGCGTACGTGCGCCTGGAAGAGATGCCGCTGACGCCCAACGGCAAGCTGGACCGCAGGGCGCTGCCGGCGCCGGAGGGCAACGCGTACACGCGACGGGGCTACGAGGCGCCGGTGGGGGAGGTGGAGCAGGCGCTGGCACAGATCTGGGCGGAGGTGCTGAAGGTGGAGCGGGTGGGGCGGTGGGACCACTTCTTCGAGCTGGGAGGGCATTCGCTACTGGCGGTCCGGGTGCTCGAGCGCATGCGGCAGCGAGGGCTGCATCTGGAGGTGCGGGCGCTGTTCACGATGCCGGTGCTCGCCGAGCTGGCCGGGGAGGTCGAGCGGGAGAGGGTAGCGGTGGACGTGCCGCCGAACCTGGCCCCCACGCCTGCGGAGCCGGGCCAGAATTCAAGCATCGTGGAGCTCTATCTATGAGCGTCGACGGATTGCTGGCACGCCTGGTCGAGGCGGGGATGCAGCTGCGGAGAAGCGGAGATCAGCTCGTCGTCACCGGTGAAAAGGACAAGCTGACCCCCTCTCTCGTCGCCGAGATCCGGGACCACAAGCAGGCGCTACTGACGATCGTCACCAGGATCGGGCCCGAGTCTTCCGCTCCTGGTTTCCGGCTCAAGCCGGAGATGCTGCCTCTCGTGGAGCTCAGCCAGGACGAGGTGGACGGGATCGTGGCGGGGGTGCCCGGGGGTGCCGCCAACCTGCAGGACGTCTACCCGCTGGCTCCCCTGCAGGAGGGGATGCTGTTCCACCACCTGATGTCGGGCGACGGGGATCCGTACCTGTCGTCGAGCGTGGCTGCCTTCGAGACGCGTGGCCGTCTGGAGCAGTACCTGGCGGCGCTGCAGGCGGTGATCGACCGCCACGACATCCTGCGCACGGCGATCCAGTGGGAGGGGCTGCGCGAGCCGGTGCAGGTCGTCTGGCGGCGCGCGGAGCTGCCGGTCGAGGAGGTGCGG
>DATAAL010000491.1:0-18401 GCA_036260145.1 Longimicrobiaceae bacterium
CAGGGAGGGCGACCCCCTCGCCCAGGCTCACCTCCACGTCCAGCCGCTCCATGATATCCCTCACGACGCGGGGGTGGGGACCCCCTCCGCGTCGACCGGGGCGGGCGCCTCGGGCGCGGCCTCGCGGGGAGCGGTGGGATAGTCGATGCGGTGGTGGTACATCCCGGCGAGCACCCGGGCGAGCTGCTCCTTGACCACCTGGATGTCGCGGAGCGTGAGGGGGCAGTCGTCGAGCTGTCCGCTGGCGACCTTCGCGGCGACGATCCGCTCCACCATCTCCCTCAGGCGGTCGGGGGAGTGGTCGGTGAGGACATGGGCGGCGGACTCCACCGAGTCGGCGAGCATCAGCACCGCGGTCTCCCGGCTCCGCGGCTTCGGCCCGAGATAGGTGAAGTCCTGCGGGTTGATGCTGCCGTCGGGGTCGGCCTCCCTCGCCCGCTCGTAGAAGAAGGAGATCGGCTGCGTCCCGTGGTGCTCGCGGATGAACGCCTTGACCGCCTCGGGGAGCCGGGCCTCGTCGGCCAGCCGCAGCCCCTCCACGACGTGGCTCCGCACGATGGCCGCGCTCATCGCGGGCTTCAGCTTGTCGTGCGGGTTCTTCCCCCGGGGCTGGTTCTCGATGAAGTACTGCGGCTTGACGACCTTGCCGATGTCGTGGTAATACGCCCCCACCCGGGCCAGGAGGGCGTTGGCCCCGATCGCGTGGCACGCCGCCTCGGCCAGGTTGGCGACGTTGATGGTGTGGTGGAAGGTCCCGTTCGCGTCGCGCTGGAGGCGCCGGAGGAGGGGACGGTTGGTGTCGGACAGCTCCAGGAGCATGGCATCGGTGGTGACCCGCGCCAGCGACTCCAGGAGGGGGAGGAACCCGATCGCCACCACCGAGGAGAGCCCCGCGCTCGTTACCCCCCAGGCGACGGAGTGGAGGAAGTCTTCCAGGTCGCGCGAGCGGAGGAGCCCGATGGTCACCGAGGCGAAGGCATACGCCACGGCGATGGTGACCACGAAGAGCCAGGTCTGCGAGCGGCGCTGCGCCGCCCGCACGCTGAAAGCCGCCGCCGCCCCGGTGAGCGCCGCGGTGAAGGGGACGGTGACTCCCAGGAAGGGCGTCTGCCCGCCGATCAGGATCGCCAGGACGAACGCCACCGAGAGAGCGAGCCTCCCCCCCCAGAGCGTCGCCACGATCAGCACGGCGAAGGTGAAGGGGATGAGCTCGTGCGGGAGCCCGGTCCGCGCGATCACCGCCCCGGTCCCGGCCACCACCGTCAGGAGGAGCGCCAGGAGGAAGAGCGAGCGCAGGTCGTCGTACAGGTGGCGCCGCGAGAGCCAGAGGAGCACCCCCAGGATCCCGAGCACCGACACGTTGAAGAGGATGGAGCCCAGCGCGCGGGGAAGGGTGTCCTCCGCCCCCTCGGTCTCCCCCCGCGCGGCGAGCGCGACCTGGTACGCCCGGAGCCGGGCCTCCTCGCGCTCCCCGATCTGCTCGCGGGCGCCCACGATCTTCTCGCCCGCCAGCACCGTGGCCGCCACCGGATCCACCGCGGGGCGCGCGCGGGCGCGCGCCGCGTCGGTCTCCGCCTCGTTGAAGACCAGGCTAGGCCGGAAGAAGCGGATCAGGAGGAGCCGCTGGAGCTCGGCGGCGTCCGGGCCCAGCTCCGCCGGGAGCTCGGCAGACGCCAGGCGGTAGAGCTGGTCCGGGGTGAGGAGCGAGTCCACCGGGACCAGCCGCTCCCCCCCCACCGCGCCGCGCACCCGCACGGCCGAGATCCCCTCCCGCTCCAGCGCCCCCGGAGCGACCCCGAGCGGGAAGAGCTTCCGCACCGCGCTCTCCGTGGCCGCCAGGAGGCGGCTGCTCCGCCCCGGGTCGGCCAGGAAGTCGAGCGTTCCGCGGGTGGGCGCGATCCGGCTCCGCTCCAGCACTCCCAGGACGGCGGCCCGGGGGCCGTCGCTCCCGGCGGGAGAGAGGATGGGCGCGAAGAACGAGCGCACTCCCGCCAGGACGCTGTCCGCGGCGGCGGGGCGGTAGTCGTACACCGGGGGCACGCTGCGCGCCGCCTCTTCCTGTTCGCGGCGCAGCTCGGCGCGGTCCTTGGGGATCTGGAAGGAGAACCCGGCGATGACGTCGGCCGGGGCCACCATCCCCCGCTCCAGCGCCGCGGCATCCGAGACGTGGGGCGGGGGGAAGGCGAAGTACACCGCCAGCGCCGTCGAGAGGAGGAGGAGGAAGCGCAGCCCGTGATGGAGGACGCGGGCGGGGCGGCGCGGCTCCGGCAGTTGCCCGGGGAGCGCGGGAGTGCGCCGGGGCGTCCCCCGTCGCTCGGCTCTCACCGCTCGCCGTCCTCGTCCCCGCTCTCGCCGGACGCCGCGTCGTAGGCGCGGATGATGTCACGGACGAGCCGGTGGCGGATCACGTCGGTGGGCTTCATGTAGACGAAGGCGATCCCCTCGATCCCCTTGAGGATCCGCTCGATCTGCAGGAGCCCCGAGTCGTCGCGCCGGGGGAGGTCCACCTGGGTGGGGTCTCCGGTGACCACCGCCTTGGAGTTGAGCCCCAGGCGGGTCAGGAACATCTTCATCTGCATCCCGGTGGCGTTCTGCGCCTCGTCCAGGATCACGAAGGCGTCCTGCAGGGTGCGCCCGCGCATGTACGCCAGCGGGGCGATCTCGATGGAGCGCGACTCCATGGCCCGCTTGAGGCGATCGCCCGGGATCAGGTCCTCCAGGGAGTCGTACAGGGGGCGGAGGTACGGGTCCACCTTCTCCTGCAGGTCGCCCGGGAGGAAGCCCAGGTTCTCCCCCGCCTCCACCGCCGGACGCGCCAGGATGATCCGCTTCACCCGCTTCTTGAAGAGCGCGTCCACCGCCATCGCCACGGCCAGGTACGTCTTCCCCGTCCCCGCGGGCCCGATGCCGACGACGATGTCGTGGTTGTCGATGGCGTCGATGTACTCCCGCTGCCCGGAGGACTTGGGGTTGATCGCCCGGCGGGCCCCGGGGATGATGATCTTCCCCCCCTCGCTCAGCCGCTTAGGGCCCTCGCCGTCGCCGCCCGCGGTCTCGTCCCAGAAGCGCTCGATGTCGTCCTTGCCGAAGGGGACCCTGCCGCGGGCCAGGTCGATCATGTGCTGCGCCACCGGGACGGCGCGCTCGATCTCCTCCACCCCGCCGGAGAGGAGGAGGTGGTCGCCGCGGAGCACCACCCGGCACCCGCAGAGGCGCCCCAGCTCCTGGAGGTGGGCGTCGTTGACCCCCCCGAGGAGGAGGTAGTCGGCTCCCTCGGTGGGGAGCCGGTGCTGGACTGTCTGGACTTCCGTGTCGGTCATACCCGGATATCAATGCGACGCCCCGGGGGCGGTCCGCTCAGCGGACAGGCTCCCCCAGCGTCTGGATGTGCAGGTCCCGAAGCTCGTCCGGGCCCACCGGGGAGGGCGCCCCCTCGAACAGGGCGCGCGCCGCGGTGGTCTTGGGAAAGGCGATCACCTCGCGCAGGCTCCGGGCGCCGGCCAGGAGCATGACGAGCCGGTCGAAGCCGAAGGCGAACCCCGCGTGCGGCGGGGCCCCGTAGCGGAACGCCTCCAGGAGGAACCCGAACTTCGCCCGGGCCTCCTCCTCCCCGATCCCCAGCGCCCGGAAGATCCGCCGCTGCAGCTCCGGGTCGTGGATGCGGACCGATCCGCTGGCCAGCTCGTTCCCGTTGTACACCGCATCGTACGCCCTGGATCGCACCGGGAGCGCGTAGAGGCCCCGGGCAGCCTCCACGGCGATCCCCCCGTCGGCGGCCGTGGCCTCGAGGAGGAGCGGGACGTCGTCCGGGTGCGGCATGGTGAACGGGTGGTGGGCCGAGACCAGCCTCCCCGCGTCCGGGTCCCAGTCGAAGAGCGGGAACTCGGTGACCCAGAGCCAGGCGTGCTTCCCCCCATCCACCAGGTTCATTTTCCGGGCCAGGTGGCGGCGCAGCTCGTCCAGCGCCGGCTCCAGCCCCGCGGCGACACTCTCCTCCGTGGATGCCGGGGCGCCGCCCGCGCGCACCGCGCGGAAGTGCCCCACCACGGCGACGAACAGGTCCCCGCTCTCCACCCCGGTCGCCCCGTAGAAGGCCTGCGCGGTGGCCTCGTCGAGCGCCCTGGCGAACTGCCCCGAGAGCCCCTCCTCGCCGCGCTTCACCCAGAGCGCCCCTGCCGCTCCCCCGCGCCTCGCGACCTCCTGCAGCTCGTCGGTCTCCCTGCGGGAGAGGCGCGCCCCACCGGGGACGCGGATCCCCCGGATCCGCTGCGCCGTCCCCAAGGTGCCCTGGAAGAGCCGGAACTCGCTCCGCTGCAGCACCTCCGTGACGTCGACGACGGGGAGGTCGTAGCGGAGGTCCGGCTTGTCGGTCCCGTAGCGCTCCATCGCCTCCGCGTAGGTCATGCGCGGGAACGGCGTCCCGATCTCCACCCCCAGCACCTCGCGGAACACCGCGGCCACCATCCCCTCGCCCACGCGGTAGACGTCCTCCTCGTCCACGAAGGACATCTCCGCGTCGATCTGGGTGAACTCGAGCTGTCGGTCGGCGCGCAGGTCCTCGTCGCGCAGGCAGCGGGCGATCTGGAAGTAGCGGTCGAAGCCGCTCACCATCAGGAGCTGCTTGTAGAGCTGCGGGGACTGCGGGAGGGCGTAGAACTCCCCCGGGTGTACCCGCGAGGGGACCAGGAAGTCACGCGCCCCCTCCGGCGTCCGCTTGGTGAGCATGGGGGTCTCCACCTCCAGGAACCCCTGCGCCGACAGGTAGTTGCGGACGCTGTGGGCGGCCTGGTGCCGCACCACGAAGTTGCGCTGGAAGTCGGGACGGCGCAGGTCCAGGTAGCGGTAGCGGAGCCGTAGCTCCTCCGCCGGGAGCTCCTCGTCCGCGGCGTAGTCCACCTGGATCGGGAGCGGCTCGGCCCGGTTCAGCACCGTGAGCCCCGTCGCCCGCACCTCCACCTCGCCGGTGGGGAGGTTGGGGTTCTCCCTGAGCCGGCGCTCCACCGTCCCCTCCACCTGCACCACGTCCTCCGGCCCGAGAGCCCGCGCCGACGCCAGGACTTCGGCGGGGGTCCAGGAGGGGTCGAACGACACCTGCGCCACCCCGGCCCGGTCACGCAGGTCCAGGAACACCAGGCTCCCCAGGTCGCGGTGGCGGTGCACCCATCCGGCGAGCCGGACGGGGCTCCCCGCGTGCGCGGGGCGGAGCTCCCCGGCGGGGATGGAACGGTACGCGGTGGAGGAGAGAGCGTCGGTCATCGGTCGGAAGTGGAGCCTGGTACACGTCCGCGGCGCGGGCTGCCGAAGCGGACGTACAGCAGGGTGCCGGCCACCACGCCGAGCGCGTCGGCCAGCCAGTCGGCCGGATCCGCGGAGCGCCCGGGGACGAACGACTGGTGCACCTCGTCCGAGACGCCGTACAGCCACCCCAGGGCGACGGGCCAGCGGGGGGCGAGCCCCGAGCCCGAGGCGCCGCGGGCCAGGAGGAAGCCCAGGAGCGCGTACGCCCCGAAGTGGAGCAGCTTGTCCGCGCCCAGGGTGTCGGGCACCGGGACCTTCGGCCGCGAGCTCACCCAAAAGATCGCGGCGGCCCAGAGGACCGCCGGGATCCAGCCGCGCATCGCGCGCGTCACGCCTGCTCGGCCTCGGACACGATGGCGTGGAACTCCTCTGCCGAGGAGGCGGCGGCCAGCCGCTGCCGGAAGCTGTCGCTCCGCACCAGCCGGGAGATCCGGCTCAGCGCCTTGACGTGGTCCCCCGCGGCGCTCTCCGGCCCCACCAGGAGGAAGAACAGGTTGACCGGCTTCCCGTCCAGCGCGTCGAAGTCCACCGGCTCGGCCGCGACCCCGGCCGCCATCGCCAGCGAGGAGACCTGGGGCGACTTGCCGTGGGGGATCGCCACCCCGTTCCCGATCCCGGTGCTCAGCACCTCCTCGCGCTCCTGCACTGCCCGCAGAACACCGGGAGAGTCCTTCACTTCACCGGTCGCGTGGAGGACGTCGACCAGCTCGCGGAGCAGTTCGTCCTTGGACCTCCCTGCGAGCGGGATGCGGATCCGCGCGGGGGGGAGCAACTCGGAAAGGAGCACGGCATCCTCGGGCCGAAAATCACGTTTGGCGCAGGGCCTCGGCCTGCGGGCGCAAGGGTTGCAAAGGTAACGCCGGCACCCCCCCGCATCAAGCGCGCCGGAGCGGAACATCCGCGGCGGCGCGGGGGACTAGGGGGAAATCCGAGAACGACGATCCCCCGTGGCGATGCCGGGGCTTCCGTCGCCGACTGCCCGTACCGACACAGGTGGCACATGAGCTCTCCCGACCCGCGGTCCGATCTGGTGGGACTCGTCCCCGAGGAGGCCGAGCAGGCCGTCGCCAGGCACCTCGCCGGGCGGGGGCAGCCGCGCTACCGCGTCAAGCAGGTACTCGGCTGGCTCTACGAGCGCGGCGCCTTCGGCTTCGAGGAGATGAGCGACCTCCCCAGGGCGGAGCGGGAGGCCCTCGCCGAGCGCTTCGCCTTCTCCGCGCCCGAGGTGGCCAAGCTGTCGCGCTCCGTCGACGGCACGGCGAAGCACCTCTGGCGGCTCCCGGACGGAGAGCTGATCGAGTCGGTGCTGATCCCCACCCCCAACCGGCTGACGCTGTGCGTCTCCTCGCAGGCGGGGTGCGCCATGGCGTGCACCTTCTGCGCGACCGGGTGGGCGGGGTACCGGCGCCAGCTCACCGCGGGCGAGATCGTGGCCCAGTACCGCCAGGCGCGCCGCTGGGCCGCCGAGAACGGCTACGGCGAGATCACCAACATCGTCTTCATGGGGATGGGGGAGCCGCTGATGAACCGCAGGGCGGTCTTCCCGGCGCTGGCCATCCTCAACCGGGGGTACGGCTTCGGGGCGCGCCGGATCACCATCTCCACCGTCGGCGTGGTGCCGGGGATCCTGGAGATGGCGGAGATGCCGGAGCAGTACCGGCTCGCGGTCTCGCTGCACGCCCCCAACCACGACCTGCGCCTCAAGCTGATCCCGCTGGAGAAGAAGTACCCCCTCCCGGAGCTGCTGGACGCGCTGCGGAAGTTCGACGAGGCGGGCGGGAAGCGGATCACCTTCGAGTACGTGATGATCCACGGGGTGACCGACCTCCCGGAGCTGGCCGACGAGCTGGCGGAGGTGATCGGCGGGTTCAAGGCGTTCGTGAACCTGATCCCCTTCAACCCGATCCCGGGCACAGACTGGAAGCCCTCCTCCCGCAACCGGCTGAACTACTTCGTGGAGCGGCTGGAGGCGCGGGGGATCTCGGCGTTCGTGCGGGAGTCGCGGGGGCGGGACATCGCGGCGGCGTGCGGGCAGCTCCGGGCGGAGGCCACGGAGGGACGCAAGGGGCTGGTGCAGCTCCAGTCGCCGTCGGGGACCGGGGCTACCGCGGGTACCCGGAGCTGAGGCTTAGGGAGCGCTACGGCGCCCCGGCGGAGTCCGCCTCCCGTGCCCTCCGGGCGCCCCTCCAGTCGCGGCCGAGCACCACCGTCACTTCGAGCAGCAGGGTGGAATCCGGGTGGCTCCGCACCCGCCCCACCCCGATGGCCTCCGCAACCTGCCGGGCCACGCCCTCCCGCCCCACCCGGTCGATCACCAGCGAGGTGTCTCGCGAGAACCCCCGGGCGTTCCCGAAGTAGACCACGTCGTAACCGCGGTCGCGCAGGGTGCGAGTGGCCGCGCGCGCCAGGCCGGGGATTCCGGAGGCGTTCAGCACCTCCACCCGGATCCGCTCGGCCGGCTTCCCGGACACTGAGCGGGCGGCGCCGGGATCCGGCGCTCCACCCGCTCCCAGCCCCATCACCAGGGAGACGACCAGGCCCACCACGGCCAGGATCGTCGCGGCCAGGCCGTACGTCTGGAAACGACTCTTCCTATCCACTTCCCACCACCGCGCTCCAGAACGCCGCCGTCTCCGGGCTCACCGGCTTGCGGCGCGACACCAGGTGCCGGATCCGCGCGCCCAGGACCTCCACCAGCACCTCGTCCAGCTCGCGGGGCATCCGGGCGGTCAGCGCCGCACGCCACTCGGGCTCGAAGTCGCGCCCGGGCTCCAGGAAGTCGGCGAGGTAGAGCGCCTTCCCCAGGCGCCCGAAGCCGGGGTGGCCCAGGGTGTGGTAGCGGACGGCGTCGCACACCTCCGGATCGGCCTCCCCGGCCAGGCGCTCCGCAGCGGCGGGGCCGTGGAGCACGGGGTCGGGGAGGTCGCGGAAACGCTCCGGCACCTCCCGGCGCAGACGCGCCGGGTCCGCATCGCGCAGGGCGTCGTGCAGCCAGCCCACCGCCACCCAGCGGTCCCGCTCGTCCGGACCGAGCTCGGCCGCCTCCGCCCACTGTGCCAGGAGAGCCGCGACGCGGCTCATGTGCTCCCGCCGCTCCGGGGACGCCTCGGTCCACGCCGGAAGGTCGCCGCGCGCCGCGGCGCGCACCACCTCCCCGACCTCCCCGCCGGCCTCAGTCGAAGCCACGTCGTGCATACGGCTCCAGGATGGCACGATTGCGAATGGAGGTGTGCGACAGGTAGTTCCATCCCTTCAGCTCGACCCCGCTCCCTACCCAGCTGTCGACGATCCGGCACCCCGGCCCCACCACCGTCTCCTCGCCGATGGTGGTCCGCCCCTCCAGCACCACCCCCGGGTAGATCACGCTGTCCCGCCCGATGTTGACGTCCAGGTCCACCCACACCGTCTGCGGGAGGACGAAGGTGACTCCGCCCTCCATCAGCCGGGCGACCAGCCGGTCGCGTATCCGCTCGGAGGCGCGCGCCAGCGTGCCCCGGTCGCGCACCACCAGCGCCCCCTCCACACTCACCTGCCGGGGCACGTCGGCTGCCGCTACGGCCGCCAGACCGTTCCATTCCCCCAGATGGTAGTCCAGAAGCTCACCCGAGAGCGACGCCGCGGCGGGGCGGCCGTCGGCATCCACCAGGACGGCCGTGCAGGGTGCCTCCAGGAGCGGCTGGAGCGCATCGTCCAGGAGGGGGGCGCGCGCGTCCACCACCAGCACGCGGTCGTCCGTCCCGCCCGCAGACGCCAGGACGGAGCGGAGGTCGCGCCCCTCGAACTCCACCAGCCGCAGCCCCTCCCACGAATCGAGGAGGGGGTCCGGTGTCAGCTCGCGCTCGGTGACCAGGTAGAGGTGCCGGGGAGCGGGCTGCAGCGCCGCCAGCGCCGCGAGGGCGTGCCAGGCCAGCGGCCGGCCGGCGAGCGGATGGAGGAAGGTGGGGAGCCGGGACTCCATCCGGTCGTCGCCGGGCTCGCCGCGCACCAGGACGACCCCGGTCCAGGGCGCCATCCCCGTCAGGGGTTACAGACCCGCAGGTTGCTCCCCACGATCCGGTTCTCCTCGTCCACGAAGACGAAGGTCGGACGGTACCCGGCCAGCTCGGCCTCGTCGTACTGGGCGTAGCTGATCACGATCACACGGTCGCCCGGTTGGACCAGACGCGCCGCGGCGCCGTTCAGGCAGATCTCCCCCTGCCCGGGGACGCCGGGGATGACGTAAGTCTCGAAGCGTGCCCCGTTGTCGATGTCCACCACCTGGACCTGTTCGTACTCCATCAGGTCCGCGGCCTCCATGAGGACCGGGTCGATGGTGATCGACCCCACGTAGTTCAGATCCGCCCCGGTGACCGTAGCCCGGTGGATCTTGGACTTGCACATCGTGCGCAGCATCTCTCGATCCCTCGTGGAGACTCGTTCTACAGGATGAGGTTGTCAATGAGCCGCGTCTTCCCCACGCGGGCGGCCACGGCGCACACCGCGCCCGGAACCGCCCGCTCCACGGGCCCGAGCGTCGTCGGCTCCACGACCTCGGCGTAGTCCACTTCTACCCCCGGCACCTCCAGCGTGCTCCGCAGCGTCCGCCGCAGCCGGTCTCCGTCGGTCTCCCCCGCCGCGAAGAGCGCCCGGCACGCTTCCAGTGCGCGGGAGAGGGCCAGTGCGCGCACCCGCTCGTCCGGCGAGAGGTACACGTTGCGGGAGCTCATCGCCAGCCCGTCCGGCTCCCGCACGATGGGGGCAACCTCCACCTCCACTCCGATGTCCAGTTCCTGCACCATCCTGCGGATCAGCACCGACTGCTGAAGGTCCTTCTGCCCGAAGACCGCGACATCCGGGGAGAAGATCCCGAAGAGCTTGGCGACGACCGTCAGCACGCCGCGGAAGTGCCCGGGGCGCAAGGCGCCGTCCAGGCGCCCCTCCAGCGACGGGTCCGGGACCACCGCCACCTTTGGCTCCCCGTCCGGATACATCTCCCCGGCGGAAGGGGCGAAGACCAGGTCCATGCCGCGGCTCCGCGCCAGCTCCAGGTCGCGCTCCAGGTCGCGGGGGTAACGGTCCAGGTCCTCCGTCGGGGCGAACTGGAGCGGGTTCACGAAGATGGACATCGCGACCCATTCGGCGCGGTCACGGGCACGGTCCACCAGGGAGAGGTGCCCCTCGTGCAGGTACCCCATTGTCGGAACGAGCGCGATCCTCTTCCCCGCCGCCCGCGCCGCTCGCACCGCCGACCGCACCTCGCCCCGGGTCCGCGCCAGCTCCATGACCGCGCTACTCGAAGGTGTGCTCCGCCCCGGGGTATTCCCCGGCTCTCACGGCGCGGACGTAGTCCCCGACGGCGTCGCGCGTGGCGCTCCCCAGATCGGCGAAGCGGCGGAGGAAGCGTGGCCGGAAGTCGTCGTTGAGGCCGAGCAGGTCCTGCAGCACGAGCACCTGCCCGTCGCACCCCGCCCCCGCGCCGATCCCGATGGTGGGAATCTGCAGCGACTCCGTCACTGCCGCGGCGGTCCCTCCGGGGACCAGCTCCAGCACCAGGGCGAACGCGCCCGCGTCCTCCAGCCCGCGCGCCTCGGCCAGGAGCCGGGCCGAGCCCCCCTCCTCCCTCCCCTGCACCCTCGATCCGCCCATCGCGTGGACGGACTGCGGGGTGAAGCCGAGGTGCCCCATCACCGGGATCCCCACGCGCACGAGGGTCCGGACGGTCTCCACGATCTCGTCGGAGCCGCCCTCCAGCTTGACCGCGGCCGCGCCCGTCTCCTTGAGCACGCGCCCGGCGTTGCGGATCGCTTCTTCGCGGGAAACCTGATAGGTGAGGAAGGGGAGGTCCACCACCAGCAGCGCGCGGCGCAGGCCGCGCCGAACCGCACAGGCGTGGTGGATCATGTCGTCCAGGGTGACCGGGAGAGTGGAGTCGTACCCCAGGACGACCTGGGCGAGCGAGTCCCCGACGAGCACGAGGTCCGTGCCCGCTTCATCCACGAGCCGCGCGAAGAGATAGTCGTAAGCGGTGACCGCGGCGATCTTCTCTCCACGACGCTTCATCTCGCGGAGCGTCATCGTGGTGACGCTCCGGCCCGAACCCGCACTCTGAACGGACATAAAGCTCTCCGGCACACTGGGCATGCGCCGCGGCCTGCTCTTCACGTCCCTCGCGGCGCCGAGCTTTTACCGCTCCTGGGCGGGTTGACCGGAAAAAAAGCTAATCGCATCTTCGGGGGGTGTCAAACCCGATTCGGTACGATCCGGTGATCGTTCGCGCCCTGGCGCGCGAGCTGGACGAACGGCTCCGCGGGCGCCGCGCGCGCCCCTCCTTCCTCTTCGCGCCGGACCTCTCGGCTACCCTCGTCCTCGATGCCGGGGAGGCGCTCCGCTTCGACCTCCACCCCACCCGCGGCTGGACCCGCATCGTCCCCGGCCCCGGCGAGGCGGAGGAGGAGCCCGAGGCGCGCGTGCTCGGCGTCTCCGCCCCGCCCGACGAGCGGGTGCTCTTTCTCGACCTCCTCGACCCCGGCTCGTTCAGCGGGGCGCGCCGCCGGGTGGTGGTGGAGCTGCACACCAACCAGTGGAACGCGCTGGTCACCGCCGGGGAGGAGGAGCGGATCGTCGCCGTGCTCCGCGGGCGCGACGCGGGGGAGCGGGTCCTCCGCATCGGGGCGCCGTACCGCCCTCCCCCGCCCTCCGGGCGCTTCGGCGCGGAGCCCACGGGGCGGGAGGACGCCTGGGACCTGTGGCGCACGGTGATGGGGCGGACCGCGCCGGCCGACCGGCCGAGAGCGGCGGTGAGGAACTTCGCCTGGCTGAGCACCCTGAGCGCGGGGCCGGTGCTGGGGGACGCGGCCCGCTCGGCGGACGAGACGGCGCTGGAGGAGGCGTTCGGGCGGTGGTGGGAGCTGGTGGCGGGGGAGGCGCGGAGCCCCGTCGTGCTGGAGCTGCGGCGGGGACCGCAGCCGTTTCCCGTCCCGCTCCCGGGGGTCCCGTACCGGCCCGCGGAGTCGCTCCTGGCGGCGATGGAGGCGGCGGCGAGCGAGGGCCCCGTCCGGGAGGTGGACGAGGGGCGGGAGGCGGAGCGGCTCCTGCGCGCGGCCCGCCGCCGTCTGGCCGCGGCGGAGGGGCGGGTGAGGAGCCTCTGGCGGGAGATGGAGTCGGTGGGGGAGGCGGAGCGGATGCGCCGCACCGGCGACCTGATCCTGGCGAACCTGCACCTGGTGCCGCCCGGCGCGTCTTCGGCCCGCCTCCCGGACTTCGGCGGGGGGCAGCTCGAGGTGGAGGTGGAGCTGGATCCCACGCTGCGCCCGCACCAGAACGCGGAGGCCTGGTACGAGCGGGCGCGGCGGCGCGCCCGGGCGGAGGAGCGGATCCCGGAGCTGCTGGAGGCGGCCGAGGCCGAGGCGGCCCGGTGGCGGGAGGCCGTCGCGGCCGCGGAAGCGGAGGGGGGCGCGCTCCCTGAGTGGGCGCTCCGGGCGCTGGAGCGGCCATCCGGGCGCCCCGCGCCGAAGGCGGACGAGGGGCCGCGGCTCCCCTACCGGGTGTTCCGGACCTCGGGGGGGCTGGAGGTCCGGGTGGGGCGGAGCGCGAAGGACAACGACCTGCTCACCTTCGGGCACTCCTCGCCCGGGGACGTGTGGATGCACGCCCGCTCCGTCCCCGGCTCGCACGTGGTGCTGCGCTGGCCCGACCCCACGGCCTCCCCCCCGGCGCGCGACCTGGAGGAAGCGGCCGTGCTGGCGGCGCTCTTCAGCAGGGCCCGCACCTCCGGGCTGGTGGCGGTCGACTGGACCCGGCGAAAGCACGTCCGCAAGCCGCGGGGCGCTCCGCCCGGTACCGTGATCCCGCAGCAGGTCAGGACGCTGTTTGTGGAACCGGACCCTGCCGTGGAGGCGCGGCTGCGGCCCGGCGGTCCTGAGACGCCTCCTGAGAGACCGCCGTGAACCGCACGATGTAGCCGTTCAGCCGCTCCGAGACGTCGCGTAGCGCCGCGGTGGCGCGCTCGATCTCCGCCAGGGCGTCGGCCTGGGCGCGCACCGCCTCCGCCACCGCCCGCGCCCCCTCCCCGTTCCGCTCCGCCACCTCCGCCACCGCCCCGATCTCCTCGCGCAGCCCGGAGATCTCCGCGCGCTGCCGGACCACCCGCTCCGCGATCCGGGTGGTGAGCTCCGCGGTGGCCGAGACCGCGGCGACGATCTGCTCCACCGCCTCCAGCGCTCCGCGCGACAGCTCGCCCACGTCGGCCACCCGCTGCGCGCCCTGCTGCATCCGGCGCAGCGTCTCCCCCACCTGCTCGCCGATCCCCCCGGCGATCTGCATGGCCTCGTGGGAGGCGCGGGCGCTGGAGTCCGCCAGCTTGCGCACCTCCTCGGCCACCACGGCGAAGCCGCGGCCGTGCTCCCCGGCGCGCGCCGCCTCGATCGCCGCGTTCAGCGCCAGAAGGTTGGTCTGGTCGGCGAACTCGCGGATCGCCCCCACCACCCCCGAGATCCTCTCCGAAGCGCTGGCGAGCCCGGCGATCTCCCGCGCCTCCACGTCCACGAAGTCGCGCAGCTCCACCAGCCGCTCAATGGCCTCGAAGATGGCGCCGCGGTTCTCCACCGCCAGCCGTCCCGCGTCGCGGCTCCGTTCCGCCGAGAGGGTGGCGTCCCCGGCCATCTCCCCCACCGCCCCGGCGAGCGCCGAGGTAAGCTCCAGCCCGGACGCGGCGCGCCGCGCCTGCTCGTGGATCCCCTCGCGGATCTCCACCGCGTGCTCCGCCACGCTCATTCCGCTCTCCCGCAGCCCCGAGGCGGTGGCCCCCAGCGTCCCGAGCTGCGTCTCGATCTCCCCGGCGGCCTGCACCATCGGGCGGATCAGGGAGTCGAGCTGGAGGGCGAGCGACACCTGCCGGGCGAAGCGCTCCACCAGCCGCAGCTCCGCGAGACCGTAGCTCCCCCGGCCGTAGTGGGCGAGCTCCAGCACCCCCAGCGTGGCGCGGCCGTAGCGGAGCGGGTACTCCACCACGGAGCGTACCGCCCCCGGGTCCGCCACCCGGCCGTCCCGGTGGGCGTCCACGACCACCACCGGCTCCCCGGTCTCCAGGGCGGCGCGGCGCAGCTCCCCGGCCCCCTCCAGCCCGCCGGAGCCCGCCGACGGGGGGTGGACCGCGACGAGCCCGTCGGCGGAGGGGACGTACACCGCCAGCCAGTTCCACTCCACCAGCCGTGCCGCGAGCCGCTCCACCTCGCGGAGAGAATCGCGCAGGGGGACGCCGGCGGCGATCACGGCCTCCATGGCCATCACCTTGCGCAGCTCCTCCGAGGCCACGGCCTCCACCACCAGCGCCCGCGCCAGGAGGCCGGCGGCCGCTACGAACACCAGGATGATGAACCAGGCCCCCGGCTGGTCGCCGTAGAAGGCGAAGGCGGCCGCCACCGAGAGCGCTCCCACCGCGCCGAGCGCGGCGGAGACGACCTCGTAGCGCACCAGGATCATCCACTCGCCCGGGGAGAGCTTCCCCCGGAAGGCGAGGGAGAAGTAGAAGAGGCTGCGCGCAAAGAGGAAGTAGGCGAGCAGGTAGGCGACCACGGCGGGGATCCCGTCCACCGAGAACCCCGCCGCACCGGGCGGAGCCGCGGCGCGCAGCACGGCGAAGTAGACTCCCGCGGAGGCCACCGCCGCCAGCGTCTCCCGCCCGGAGTTGACGGCGGTGGCGAACCACGCCTTGCGGCGGAACAGGTCCCCCGCGCACGTCCCCGCCGCGGCCGCCAGCGCGGCGGCCGTGGGCTCCCCCAGGAGCGTCAGCGCCCCCACGGGCACCACCGTCATGGTGAAGTACGAGAACTTGGAGAGGGAGACCGCTCCCAGGCGGAGCGCCGCGACCGCGACCGCGCCGACCGCCGCAGCCCCCCACCCCCGCCCGTCCGGCGTTGCGAAGGCGAGCGCGGCGAGGAGGACCGCCGCCCCAGCCCAGACCATCGTCCGCGCGTAGAGCCGGAGGACGGCCTGCGCGCGCGGGGGGAGTCCAGGCCGCCCCTCAGGCGCCGGCACCGCCCCCTCGCAGCGTCGCCCGGCGGAGCTCCCGCAGCAGGGCCCGCCCACCTCCCAACCCCTCCCTCCCGAGCCGGTCCACCAGCGCGCTCCCCACCACCACCCCGTCGGCGATCTCCGCCACCGCCGCAGCCTGCGCCGCGGTCGAGATCCCGAACCCGACCGCCACCGGGACCGGGGTCACGGCGCGCACCTCGGCTACCTCACGGGCGAGCCCCTCCTTGAGCTCCCGCTGCGCCCCGGTCACCCCGGTGCGCGAAACGTAGTACAGGAACCCGCGCGCGGCCGCGGCGATCTCCCGCACCCGCTCCGGGAGGGTGGTGGGAGCCACCAGCCGGATCAGGTCCAGCGGCGACGCGGCGAAGGCACCCTCCATCTCCGGGTCCGACCCCACCGGGAGATCGGTGACCAGAACCCCCTGCGCCCCCGCCGCGGCGGCGTCCCGCAGGAAGGCGTCGAGGCCGTGCCGGAGGACCGGGTTGAGGTAGGTGAAGAGGACCACCGGGGTGTCGTGCTCCTCCCGGAAGCGGGCCACGGCGTCCAGCGTCCAGCGCAGGTCCACCCCCTGCTCGATGGCCCGGAAGGAGGCGCGCTGGATGGTGGGACCGTCGGCGAGCGGGTCGCTGAAGGGGACGCCCAGCTCGATCACGTCGGCCCCCTCGCGGGCCAGCATCTCCAGCACCTGCGGGAAGAGCTCGGGCGACGGGTGTCCGGCGGTGACGTAGGGGACCAGCGCGGCCCGCCCCTCGGCGGCGGCCGACGCAAAGGCGCGCCCCAGGGCGGCGGCGCGGTCAGACGAAGTAGTCACCGACATTGATTCCGTACTGCACCGGGTCCGCGGTCTTGATGATGGTGCGCACGGGCTCGCCCGGCGCGGGGTCGGCGAGGTCCACCTCCAGCGGCGGGTCCACCAGCCGCCCCAGCGCGTCGTAGATGATCTTGACCACGGGGTCGTGGATGGCTTCCGGGTGGGAGTGCACCTCCGTGACCACCGCCAGCTCGTAGGTGTCCAGGACGACCACGCTCCCCACGGGGTAGATCCCGGTCATGCTGATGAACGCCTTGACCAGGAGCGGGTCCATCCCCCGGGCGGGGTTGTCCCGCATCTCCCGCAGCACCTGGTCCGGGAGCCAGGGCTGCAACTGGTAGCTCCGCAGCGTGGTGGCGGCGTCGAATCCGTCCGCGATGGCCACGATGCGCGGGAAGATCGTGGGGTTGCGGGGGCGCTGCGACTGCGGGTACCCGGTGAGGTCCACCTTCATGTGGTGCTCGTAGACGCTCAGCATGGGGCGCAGCGGGAGCTCGGCGAAGCCGCGCATCTCGAAGAGCGCCAGGAACCCCTCCGTGGGGTGCTCCTGGAGGAGCGCCCGCTCCTCGGGGGAGAGCGCCCCGCTCTTGTTGATCACCTCCACCGGCATCCGCACCTTCCCGACGTCGTGCAGCAGGGCCCCCAGCCCCAGCTCGTACAGCTCGTGCTTCCCCAGCCCCAGCTTCTTCCCCAGGGCGACGCTGAAGATGCAGACGTTCACCGAGTGCGTGAAGGTGTACTCGTCGTAGTCGCGCAGCGTCGTCATCCCGGTGATGGAGGTCTCGTTGGTGAGCACCTGGTCGACGATCGACTGCACCGCGCGCTTCACCTGCCGCATGCTGATGCTCCGCCCGATACGCACCGCCGTCATGGCCTCCCGCGCCACCGCGACCGTCTGCGCGTAGGTGCGCTTGGCGGCCTCGCGCGCGCCCCCCGGATCGTGGGCCGGGTGCCCGGCCTCCACCTCCGCCAGCGGGGTGATGTGCCGGACCGCGGTGCGCGCCAGCCTCTCCTCGAAGCGCGCGAAGGGGTCCTCGGCGTCGGGTGCCGCCAGGAGGAGCGAGAGAAAGGCGGTCCACTCCGTCCGGTCCACCCCCGCCGCCACGTCGAGCTGGCCGATCCCGTGACCCCGGAGCATCCGCCCCACCGCGCCGAAGGTGGCGAAGCTCCCCAGGTCGATCCGCATGCGCAGGTCGTTGATGAACACGAAGTCGCCGACGTAGCGGAGGGAGACCGAGCCCTCCAGGGCGAGGAGCTGCCGTACCAGGGCATCCAGCTCGGCGAGCGCGTTCTGGACGGTCTGGTTCTCCAGCGGGTAGATCTTGAGGACGCGGAACGCGGCGTACAGGGCGAAGAGGATCTCGCGCCCGGCCCGCTGCAGCTCGCGCTCGCGCGGGACGTCGCCGGAGCCCGGGAGGCTCGTCTCGGGCGGGGGGACGGGGGAGGTACTCACGGCTCGCTCCCCCGCAGCGCCCGCCCCACGGCGCTGCGCACCACCGGGTCGGTGTCCGCGGCGGCGGCGGCGAGCGCCCTGCGGGCGGAGGGGAGCGCGGCGCGGCCCAGCCCCAGCGCGGCACAGGCCCGCATCTCGGAGCTCTCGCGCCGGCCGAGCCAGCTCTTCCCGTTCAGGATCCGCTCCAGCATCCCCACTTCCTCCTCCCCGGCCACGCTCCCGTACGCCTCGAAGAAGGCGATCCGCTCGCTGAGCTCGGCCTCCCGGAGTCGCCGGGATGCAAGGGCCTCCTCGAGCGCAGGGCGCGCCGGGGTGTAGCGCAGGGCGGCGAGGGCGCGCGCCGCAGCCACCCGCACCTCCCGCTCCGGGTCCTCGAGCACCCCGAGCAGCGCCTGCGCTGCCACGGAGGTACGCAGCTCCTGCAGCGCTTCGACCGCCGCCAGGCGGAGGGACATCTCGGGGCGGGTGAGCTGACGGGCGATCTCGGGGGCGGCAGCCTCCAGCTTCCGCCGGCTCGCCAGCCGGGTCGCGGCCGTGGCGATCAGCGCGTCCGGGTTCCCCAGGAGGGGGAGCAGGCGCTCCCCCTCCTTCCCCGCCAGGCGCTCCGCGGCCGCCAGGATCGCTCCGCGCACTCCCTCCACCCGGGTGGTCTCCGAGGCGCGCAGGAGCGATGGGAGGGCGTCCGGCGGGAAGAAGGAGAGGAGGGCGACCAGCCCCTCCCGGCCCTCCGACTCCTCCACGGCGCGGACCAGCTCCTGGATGGCCTCGGGGCCGGAGAGACGCCCGAAGAGCGCCCGGACCCCGCGCAGGACGGGGGGCGGGAGGGCC
>DATAAL010000492.1:0-11721 GCA_036260145.1 Longimicrobiaceae bacterium
GCACAACCTCGTCCCGGACCTCCGCTTCCTCCTCGAGACCCTGGGCAGAGTGTGGAGTGCGGGGGTAGCGGTGGACTGGAAGGCGTTCTCGCGGGGCGAGAGGCGGCACCGGATTCCGCTCCCCGGCTATCCGTTCGAGCGAAAGCGGTACTTCGTCGACCCGCCGCGCGGAGACGCCGTGGCATCCCACCACCGGGGACCGGACGCAATGGAAAACCGATCTACGGCGCGGGCCGCGGCTACGGCCCCGTCGCCCCGCTACGAGGCCATCCTGAGCCGCCTGAAGGCGCTCACGGCCGAGCTGACGGGGATCGAGGAGCAGCGAGTCGCCGTCGACACCGACTTCTTCCAGGCCGGGTTCGACTCGCTCCTCCTACTGCAGGCCATCCAGGCGGTCGAAAAGAGGATGGGCGTCCGGGTGCCGCTCGTGGAGTTGCTGGAAGACATCACCACCCTCGGCGCGCTGGCGGAGCACATCGACCGGTTGCTGCCGGCGGAGGTGGCGCTCAACGGCGAGTCCCGGCCGTCACGGGTCCGGGAGGAGGTACGTGTCGCCGCGGCTGCGTCCACTGAGAAGACGGCCGTCGCGACGCCTCATATGATCCCCGCTCCGCCCGCTTTCTTCCCTCCCGTGCCTCCGCCGACGGACGGAAGCGCGAGCGCGCTGGAGCGCCTGATCGCGCAGCAGTACCGGTTCCTGGCCGAGCAGAGCGCGCGGCAGTTCGAGCTCATGGCGCAGCAGCTCGCCGCCGTCCGCGGCGAGGCCGCGCCCGCGCTCCCCGCGGCGCCACGGGACGTCCCGCGCTCCCCGCGGGCGGTGATCCAGCCCGAGACGTTCGTGGCCTACCAGCCGCTGAACACCGAGGCGCCAGGGGGGATGACGCCCGGACAGAAGGAGTACCTGGACGGCTTCATCGCCCGGTACGTGGAGCGGACCCGGGCCTCCAAGGCGCACCAGGCGCGCTACCACCTGCCCCTGGCCGACGGCCGCGTGACGGCGAGGTTCCGCCGGGCCTGGAAGGAGATCTCGTATCCCATCGCGGGCGAGCGCGCCGCCGGGTCGCGGATCCGGGACCCCGACGGCAACGAGTACGTGGACATCGGAATGGCGTACGGGTGCGCGCTGTTCGGCCATGCGCCCCAGTTCGTCACCCGCGCCATCCAGGAGCAGCTGGAGAGGGGCTACGGCCTGGGGCCGCAGTCGCTGCTCGCCGGCCGCGCCGCGGAGCTCGTCTGCGAGCTGGGCGGCAACGAGCGCGCGGTCTTCTGCAATTCGGGGACGGAAGCGGTGATGGGCGCCATCCGCGCCGCCCGCGCCCACACGGGCCGCAGCAGGATCGCGTACTTCGCCGGCAGCTACCACGGATGGGCGGATGCGGTGCTGGGACGGCTGTCCACCGCCGGGGACCGGCGCGAGGTGCGGCCCGGCGGGCCGGGGATTCCCGCGCTCCCCCTGGGCGACGTGCTGATGCTGGAGTACGACGAGCCGGCGTCGCTGGACCTGCTCGCGGAGCACCTGCACGACATCGCGCTGGTGATGGTGGAGCCCGTGCAGAGCCGCCGGCCGGACCTGCGGCCCTTCGCCTTCCTCCGCGAGCTGCGGCGGATGACCCGCGAGGCCGGCGCCCTCCTGCTCTTCGACGAGCTGATCACAGGGTTCCGCATGGCCCCCGGTGGGGCGCAGGCCTTCTTCGGCATCGACGCGGATCTCGTCACCTACGGAAAGATCGTCGCGGGCGGGCTGCCCATGGGCGTGGTGGCGGGGAAGCGGGAGGTGATGAGCGTCTTCGACGGCGGAGTGTGGAGCTACGGCGACGACTCGTACCCCACCGGGCAGCGCACGGTGTTCGCCGGGGCCTACTTCAAGCACCCGATCTCCATGGCCGTGGCCTGCGCCGTACTGGAGGAGATCAGGCGGCAGGGCCAGCCGATGTACGACCGCCTGAACGAGCGCACCACCCGCCTGGTGGAGCGGATCAACGCGTTCTTCGAGGCGGGACGCTACCCGATCACGGCGGCGCACTTCGCCTCGAGCTTCCGCCTCTTCTTCGGCCGGGAGGTCCGGTTCGCGGACCTCTTCAACCACCACCTCATCCACGAAGGGGTCTACGTCATCCCGGAGACGGGGACGTACTTCCTGTCGACGGCCCACACCGACGAGGACCTGGAGAAGGTCTACCAGGCCTTCCGCGCCTCGGCGGAGGCCATGCGGCGCGGGGGCTTCATCCCCGACCCGTCCGGCGGTGATGGTCCGCGACCCGATGTCGAGCCCGCGCCGGTCCCGGACGCCGCGGCCGTCTCCACCTCCCGCTCCACGGCGGAGGCTCCGCCGCGGGAAGGCGGCGTCCGGGCGCTCCCGCTCACGCCGGGCCAGCAGCAGCTCTGGATCGAGTCGCAGATGGGGGAGGATGCCAACCGCTCCTACATCGAGTCGACCTCCATCCGCCTGCGCGGCGCGCTGGACGTGGACGCCCTCCGCCGGGCCCTCCAGACGCTCGTGGACCGGCACGGGACGCTGCGCATCACCATCGCGCCCGAGGGCGACGCGCAGCTCGTCCACCCGGTCCTGGCGGTGGAGGTGCCGCTGGAGGACTTCCGCGGCGTCCCGACGGAACGGCGAAGCGCCGAGGTGGAGGCGTGGCTCCGCCGCACGGTGCGGCGCCCCTTCGACCTGGTGAAGGGACCCCTGGTGCGCTTCGCCCTGGCGGCGGTGGGCGACGACGAGTACGTCCTGGTGTTCGAGGCGCACCACGTGGCGCTGGACGGATGGTCGTTCGGGATCCTGTGGAAGGAGCTGGACGTTCTCTACGCCGCGGCCCGGGACGGGCGGAGCGCGGCTCTCCCGCCGCGCGCCGACCACGCGGCGGCGGTGCAGGCACAGATCGCCTCCGTCCGGGAGGACCGCGCCGCGGAAGAGTACTGGCTGGAGCAGTTCGCGGACGGGGTGCCGGTGCTGGACCTTCCCAGCGACCGGCCGCGCCCTCCGGCGCGCAGCTACCGCGGCGAGCGGGTCACGCGCCTGATCGGCGGCGGGGTGGTGGGCCGGCTGGCGGAGGCGGGGCGACCGCACGGACTCACGGTTTTCCACACGCTCCTCTCCGCCTGCTTCGTCTGGCTGTCCCGGTTGAGCGGCGAGGACGATCTCGTGGTCGGCACCCCGGCGGCGGGGCAGGGGGGGCGGGCGGGGACCCGGGACCTGGTGGGATACGCCATCAATGTCCTCCCCATTCGCTGCCGGGTGGATGCGTCGGCGTCCTTCGTGGAACACGCGCGCGGGGTGCGGCGCGCGCTCCTCGAAGGGCTGGAGCACCAGAACTTCTCGCTGCCGCGCCTGGTGGACCGGCTGCTGCGTACGCGCGATCCCGGCCGGCCGCCGCTCTTCGCGGTGGGGATGCACCTGGACCGGGCACGGGAGGAGGCGTCGCTCGGCGGCCTGCGCGCCACCTTCCACGACAACTTCGGCGGCGGGTCTAAGGTGGACCTCAACCTGGGCATCACCGAGACCGCCGACGCGCTGGAGCTGCGCTGCGACTACAGCGTCGACCTGTTCGACCGCGGGACCGTCGAGCGCTGGCTCATCTTCCTCGAGCGGCTGCTGGAGCAGGTCGCGCGCGATCCCGGGATCCTCCTCTCCGACCTGGCGCTGATCGGCGAAGAGGAGCGCCGGCGGGTGCTGGAGGAGTGGAACCGGACGGAGGCGGAGGTCCCCGGCGCCTGCGTCCATCGGCTCGTGGAGGCGCAGGCCGCGCGTGCTCCGGATGCGCTGGCGGTCACCTCGGAGGACGGGTCGCTCACCTACGGCGAGCTGAACGAGCGCGCCAACCGCCTGGCGCACCACCTGGTCCGGCTGGGCGTGGGGCCGGAGGCCCGGGTAGGGATCTGCCTGGAGCGCGGCCCGGAGCTGATCGCTTCGATGCTCGCGGTGCTTAAGGCGGGCGGCGCCTATGTGCCGCTGGACCCGGCGCACCCCGCGGAGCGGCTCGGCTTCACGCAGGCCGACAGCGCCGCAGGGGTGCTCGTCACGCGCGCTGCGCTGCGTGGCGCCGTCCGCCTTCCTCCCGGCGTCCGGGTCGTGTGCCTCGACGCCCGGAGGGAGGCGATCGCGGCGGAGCGCGCGGACGATCCCGGGCCACGCGCGACGGTGCACGGTCTGGCCTACGTCATCTACACCTCGGGGAGCACCGGGACGCCCAAGGGCGTCGCGGTGGAGCACGCGGCGCTCGCCAACGTGTGCGCCTGGCACGCGCGCACCCTCGGCCTCACCTCCGCCGACAGGAGCTCCCAGCTGATCAGCGCCGGCTTCGACGGCTCGGTGCTGGAGATCTGGCCCGCCCTGACGCGGGGCGCTCGTGTGCAGGTAGTCCCCGACGAGGTGCGCGCCGACCCCCCCGCGCTCCGCGACTGGATGGTGCGCCACGGGACCACGGTCGCCACCTCGCCGGCGTCGCTTACCGAGCCGCTGCTGGCGCTCCCGTGGCCGGCAGCCACGGCGCTGCGCTGGCTGGTTTCCGGAGCGGACCGGCTGCGGGTCCGGCCCGGGCCCGGGATCCCGTTCCGCGTCACCAACAACTACGGTCCGACGGAGTGCACGGCCATCGTCACCTCGGCCCGGGTGGACGCCGGGGGTGAGGGCGCCCCCCGCATCGGCCGGCCGGGGGACAACAGCCGCGTCTACGTCCTGGACGCGGCCCTGCACCCCGTCCCGGTGGGGGTGCCCGGCGAGCTGTACGTGGGCGGCGCGCAGGTGGCGCGTGGCTACCTGGGGCGCCCGGACCTCACCGCGGAGCGCTTCATCCCCGACCCCTTCGGACCCGTTCCCGGCGCGCGGCTATACCGCACGGGGGACCGGGTACGCTGGCTGGCGGACGGCACGCTCGACTTCCTCGGTCGCGGCGACGGGCAGGTGAAGGTCCGCGGCTACCGCGTCGAGCCGGGCGAGGTCGAGGCGGCGCTCCGCCGGCACCCGGCCGTGGCCGCGTGTGCCGTGGTGGCGCGTGAGGAGGCCCCGGGCGACCGGCGGCTGGTGGCGTACGTCGTCGGCGATGCGGGCGCGGACGAGCTGCGCGCGCACCTGCGGCGCACCCTCCCCGACTACATGGTGCCCGCGGCGTTCGTGGCGCTGGACCAGCTGCCGCTCACGCCCAACGGCAAGCTGGACCGGGCGGCGCTCCCCGCGCCGGAACGTGCATCCGCGGGCGAGGAGGCGCCGGAGAGCCCGCTGGAGGAGGTACTGGCGGGAATCCTGGCCGACGTGCTCCGGCTGCCGCGCCTAGGACGTCACGACGGCTTCTTCGAGCTCGGCGGGCACTCGCTCCTGGCCACCCGCGCCGTCTCCCGCATCCGCCAGGCACTCGGCGTGGAGCTGCCGCTCCGCGCCCTGTTCGAGAGTCCCAGCGTGGCGGAGCTGGCGCCTCGGGTGGAGGTGCTGCGACGCGCCGAGCTGCCGCAGCTCCCCCCGGTCGTGCCGGTGGAGCGCACCCGGCCGCTCCCGCTCTCCTTCGCCCAGGAGCGCCTCTGGTTCCTGCACCGGTTGCAGCCGGAGAGCCCGTTCTACAACACCCCCGTGCACCTGCGGCTGGAGGGAGCGCTGGACCACGCGGCGCTGGAGCGTGCGCTCGGCGAGATCGTGCGGCGGCACCAGGTGCTCCGAACCACGCTCAGGGATGACGAGGGCGACCCGGTCCAGGTGGTCTCGCCGTTCACCGGCTTCGCGCTGCCGGTGGTGGACCTTTCCGCGCTGGACCCGGCGGAGCGCGAGGCGGCGGCGAAGTCCCGGGCGGGCGAGGAGGCGGCGCGACCGTTCGACCTCTCGGCCGGTCCGCTCTTCCGCGCGGCGCTCCTGCGGCTCGGGGCGGAGGAGTCCGTGCTCCTGCTGGGGATGCACCACGTCGTCAGCGACGGCTGGAGCATGGGCGTGCTCTTCCGCGAGCTCTCGGCGCTCTACCGGGCCTTCCGCGGGGGGGGCGGCTCGCCGCTCCCGGAGCTGCCGGTGCAGTACGTCGACTACGCGGTCTGGCAGCGCGAGCACCTGCGGGGCGATGCGCTCGCCGCCGGGGTCGCGTACTGGAAGGCGAGACTCGCCGGCGCGCCGACGCTGCTGGAGCTGCCCACCGACCATCCCCGCCCGTCCGCGCAGACCTACCGGGGCGCCCGGGAGCGCCTCGAACTCCCGGACGACCTCGCGGGCCGGCTGGAGGCGGTGGCGAGGAGCGAGGGCGCCACGCTGTACATGGTGCTGCTCGCCGCCTTCCAGGTGCTCCTGGGCAGGTACGGCGGCAGCACCGACGTGGTGGTCGGCTCGCCCATCGCGGGGCGGACGCGGTTCGAGGTAGAGGGGCTGATCGGCCTCTTCGTCAACACGCTGGTGCTGCGGACGGACCTTGCCGGCGACCCCCGCTTCCGCGACCTGCTGCGGCAGGTGCGCGAGACCACCCTGGGCGCCTACGAGCACCAGGAGGTGCCGTTCGAGCGGCTGGTGGAGGAGCTGCAGCCGGAGCGGTCCCTGAGCCATTCGCCCCTCTTCCAGGTGCTCTTCACGCTGGAGAGCGCCGACGGACCCGCGGAGGGCCTGGCCGGGCTGCAGGTGCAGGACATGGACGCGGAGCCGGGCACCACCCAGTTCGATCTCTCGCTCGCGATGTCCGCCGGTCCGGGAGGCCTGAGGGCGGTGATGACGTACAGCACGGACCTGTGGGAGCTCGGCACCATCCGGGGGATGCTGGGGCACCTGGGGCGGCTGCTGGAGCAGGTCGCCAGCGGCGCGGACGCGCGTCTCTCGGAGCTGGAGCTGACCCGCGACGCCGAGCGGAGGCTGGTGCTGGAAGAGTGGAACGCGACGGCGGCCGGGTTTCCCGCGGACCGCTGCATCCATCACCTCATCGAGGAGCAGGCGGAGCTCACGCCGGACGCCGTGGCCGTGCGGTTCGAGGACACGTCGCTCACCTACCGGGAGCTGGACCGGAGCGCGAACCGGCTCGCGCACCACCTGATCCGGCTGGGCGTGGGACCCGAGGTGCGGGTGGCGGTGTGCCTGGACCGCAGCCTGGAGATGGTGGTCTCCCTGCTGGCCGTGCTCAAGGCCGGCGGCGCGTACGTGCCGCTGGATCCCGGCTATCCCCCGGAACGGCTGGCGCTGATGCTCGCGGACAGCGCCGCGGCGGTGCTGCTGACGCAGGGAGCGCCGACGGGCGCGCTGCGGGTCCCGGAAGGGACCCGGGTGGTCGCCCTCGACCTCCGGCGGGAGGAGATCGCCGCCGAGAGCTCGCGGAACCCGGAGAGCGGGGTGGGCGCGGACAACCTCGCCTACGTCATCTACACTTCCGGTTCCACGGGCCGCCCCAAGGGGGTGATGAACGCGCACCGCGGCGTGATGAACCGTCTGTGCTGGATGCAGGCGGAGTTCGGGATCGGTGCCGGAGAGGTGGTGCTGCAGAAGACGCCGTTCAGCTTCGACGTCTCCGTCTGGGAGCTCTTCTGGCCCCTGCAGCGGGGAGCGTGCCTGGTGATGGCGCGCCCGGGCGGGCACCGCGACCCGGCCTACCTGCAGGAGGTGATCGAGAGGTGCGGCGTCACCACGCTGCACTTCGTCCCGTCCATGCTCCAGGCGTTCGTGGAAGCGGCCGACCCGGCGCGCTGCGCGAGCCTGCGGCGGGTGGCGTGCAGCGGCGAGGCGCTCCCCGCGGCCCTGGTGCGTCGCTTCCACGAACGGTTCCCGCCCCCCGTCTCCCTGCACAACCTCTACGGCCCCACCGAGGCGGCCGTGGAGGTGACCTTCTGGACGTGCGGCAGAGGGGATCCCTCCGGGGTGGTGCCGATCGGCCGCCCTGTCCGGAACACCCGGCTCTACGTGCTCGACGCGGCGCTCCGTCCGGTACCTCCCGGCGTGCAGGGCGAGCTGTGCATCGGAGGCGTGCAGGTGGCGCGCGGCTACCTGGGGCGCCCGGAGCTCACCGCGGAGCGCTTCGTGCCGGACCCGTTCTCGGGCGGGACAGGGGCGCGGATGTACCGCACGGGGGACCGGGCGCGCTGGAAGGAGGGCGTGATCGAGTACCTCGGGCGGCTCGACGAGCAGGTGAAGATCTGCGGCTTCCGCATCGAGCCGGCCGAGGTCGAGGCGGTGCTGCGCGACCACCCGTCGGTGCGCGACTGCATCGTGGTGGCGCGCGAGGACGGGTCCGGCGAGAAGCGCCTCGCCGCCTACGTCGTGGCCGACGCGGCGCCGGACGAGCTGCGCACCCACGCGCGGAGCCGGCTCCCGGAGTACATGGTCCCGTCCTCGTTCATGGTGCTGCCATCGCTTCCGCTCCTGCCCAACGGCAAGGTGGACCGCAGGGCGCTGCCGGCGCCGGAACCCGGGGGCGCGGAGCTCGAGTTCGACGAGCCGGGGAGCTACGTCGAGGCGCGGCTCATCCAGCTCTGGGAGGAGATCCTCGGGGTGGAGGGGATCGGTCCGTCCCAGAGCTTCTTCGACCTGGGCGGAACCTCCCTCCTGGCGCTCCGCCTGTTCGCCCGGGTGAACCGCCTGCTGGAGTGCGACCTGCCGGTGGCGACGCTGTTCGCCGGGGCCACGGTCCGGGACATGGCCGGCGCCATCCTCGAGCAGAAGCGGGCCGCACCGTCGCCTCCCGCCTCCGTCGTGCCGCTGCAGCCGCACGGCTCCCGCCCGCCCGTCTTCTTCATCCACTCGGCCGACCGGGAGGTGATGGGCTACGTGAACCTGGTCCGCTACCTGGGTCCGGACCAGCCGGTGTTCGGGGTGCGCGACGTGGGAGAGGACATGTCGCGGCCGGTTCCCCGGATCGCCGCCGATCACCTCGCCGCCATCCGGGCGGTCCAGCCGCGGGGACCGTACTACCTGGTCAGCTGGTCGTTCGGCGGGCTCGTCGCGTTCGACATGGCGCTCCAGCTGGAACGGGAGGGGGAGCCGGTGGCGTTCGTCGGGCTGATGGACACCATCGCGCCCGCGCTGTTCGAGGAGTATTCGCGCGGCCGGGACGTGGACATCGTGGTCATGATGGCGCAGGAGGTCGCCGAAAGGAGCCGGCGCCCCTTCTCGATCCGCAGGGAGGACCTGGCGGGGCTCGACGCGGAGGGGCAGGTCCGCCGCGCCGTCGAGATGCTGCGCGAGCAGCGCGCCGTGCCCCCCGGCTTCGATGCCGCCAGGCTCCACGAATCGTGCCGGATCGTCCGGGACCGGATCCGGAGCAACTCCGGCTACGCTCCGGGCAGGTTCTCCGGCACGCTCACCCTGTTCCGCGCCACCGATACCACGGCGCTGTTCGACGAGTTCTTCGCGACGCGCACCGACGAGGAGCGGGAGACGCTGGGCTGGATCCCGCACGCCGGGACGCTCGAAGTGCACCCGGTGCCCGGCAGCCACGTCATGATCGGCTCCGAGCCGCACGTGCGGGTCCTCGCGGAGCGCATGCGCGAGTCTCTGGCCGCTGCGTGGGAGCGCGCCGGCCCGCGGAGCAGCGACGCGTGACTTCCGCGAAGGTAGCTCGCCTCGCCCGGTGGCGCGCGTTGCTGGGCCTCCTCTGGAGGACCGGACCGGGCCGCGTCACGGGGTTCGGGCTCCTCGTCCTGGTCGTGGGACTCCTGCCTACAGGTCTGGTCCTGGTGACTGGCGCGCTGGTGCGGGCCATCCCCGCCGCGGTGGAGGGCGGACTGGGCTCGCCCGCCGGGCGGCCCGCGCTCCTCGCCCTGTTCGGGCTCGTCTCGGGGATGGCGGTGCTCGCGCTGGGCACCAGCGCGCTCACCCACCTCTCCCGCTTGCTGGACAGCGCGCTCGGCCTGGAGGTGCACCAGGCGGTGGCCGCGGTGACCCTGGGCACACCGGGGCTGGCGCCGCTGGAGGACCCCGCGCTCGCGGACGGGCTGCAGGCGGTGCAGGACGCCGAGCGGCGAGGTGTCCTGCGGCGCACCGTGGCGGCGCTCTCCAACGTCGCGATCACCCGGCTGCGGGGCATGGGCGCCTTCGTGGTGCTGCTGGGCTTCCACTGGTGGGCGCCGCTGCTGCTGGCGGCTGCGTGGCACCTGACGAACCGGGTGTACCTCAGGGCCACCGAGAACGGGGTGAGCTTCCACATGAGCGACGGCGCGGTCCGCATGCGGCGGGCGGAGTACGTGCGGTCCCTCGCGCTGGAGCCACCGGCCGCCAAGGAGGTCCGGGTGTTCGGGCTCGGCGGCTGGCTGGTGGGCCGCTACGCCGACGCGTGGACGGACGCGCTCCGGATGTTGTGGGAGAGCCGCCGCGTCAACCGTGGGCTCACAGTGGCCACGGGGCTCGCCCTGGCCGTTTCGCACGCGGTGGTGCTCGGGGCACTGGGGCGGGCGGCGAGCCGCGGGGAGCTGGAGGTAGCCGCGCTGCTCGTGTTCGTGCAGGCGGTGATCGCCACCAGCGACCTGGGGATGATCGGCGACTGGCAGTGGTTCCTCGGCCAGTCGCTGGGCGTGGCGGAGCGCGTGACCGGGGCGCGCGCGCGCGCGGCCGTCCCACCGGCCCCCGCGGAGCCTGCCCGTCCGCGCAGTCGGGGGAGTGGAGGTATGGCGGTGCGGCTGGACGGGGTGCGCTTCACCTATCGCGGGCGGGAGCAGCCCACCCTGGACGGGCTGACGCTGGAGGTTCCCGCGGGCCAGTCGCTGGCCATCGTGGGGGAGAACGGAGCGGGGAAGAGCACGCTCATCAAGCTGCTCTGCGGACTGTACGAGCCCGACGCCGGGAGCGTCACGCTGGACGGCAGCGCCTCGCCGCTGCAGGCGCGCGGGTACATCGGCGTCATCTTCCAGGACTTTGTGCGCTACCCACTCCCGCTGCGCGAGAACGTCGGCTTCGGTTGCCTGCCCCTGATGTCGGACCCGCGGGCGCTGGAGGGCGCGCTCCGCGACGCCGGGGGGGGCGAGCTCCCCGCGCGCCTGCCGAAGGGGTGGGACACCCCCCTCTCGCGTGAGTTCGAGGGCGGCGCGGACCTCTCCGGCGGCCAGTGGCAGCGGGTGGCGCTGGCCCGCGCGCTCCTCGCCGTCCGCGCCGGTGCCGGGCTGCTGATCCTGGACGAGCCGACAGCCGCTCTGGACGTACGGGCGGAGACCGAGCTGTTCGAGCGGTTCCTCGCCGTGACGCGGGGCGTGACCACGATCCTCGTCTCGCACCGCCTGTCGAGCGTGCGGCGCGCGGACCGGATCGTGGTCATCGACGGCGGCGGGGTGGCGGAGGACGGCACGCACGAGGGGCTGGTGCGGGCCGGCGGGCTCTACGCGCGGATGTACTCGCTCCAGGCCCGGCGGTTCGCGCTGGCGCAGCATGCCCACGGCGGCGCGGAGGAGGTGCCCGGTGCGTGAGCACGGGCGCGCCCTCGCCCTGCTGGTGCGGACCGCGTGGCGCGCGGACCCCTGGCGCTCAGCCGGGCTCCTGCTGGAGCCCCTCGGCCACCTGCGCTTCCCCCTCTTCGCCTGGTTCCTCAAGCTCCTGGCGGACGGGGCGGTCCACCAGGACCCCCGGCTCCTGGCCGTCGGCGCGGGCGGCATCGTCGCCACGCGGGTGCTGTGGTTCTTCGGCCTGTGGACGGGGAGCTGGATCCGCAACCGGCTGTCGGAGAAGGTGGGCCTCGCCCTCGACCGCGAGCTCGCGACGCTGGCGTCGGAGCTTCCCGGCCTGGAACACCACGAGCGGGCCGACTACCAGGACCGTCTGGAGCTGCTCCGGCAGCAGCAGGGCGTGCTGGG
>DATAAL010000493.1:0-18060 GCA_036260145.1 Longimicrobiaceae bacterium
CCGCCGCCCCTCGCCCATCCCCGCGCGGCCCGCCCGGGCCGCTACGCGGTCCACTCGTGACAGGGACGGCCGCAATGCCCAGCTCGTCGAACCCGCTCAACCTGGTCTCCGCCGCGCTCCTGATCTTCTGCGGGTTCCTCACCGCGCCACTCGGGATCATCGGGACCTTCTCGGACACCGGCGAGATCCGCTGGGTCTTCATCCTGATGGCCGGCGCCGGGCTACTGCTGCTGAGGGGCGGCGTGCAGGCGATCCTCGACTGGCGGCGGGCGACCCGCGAGGAGGAGGCGCACCAGGCGGCGCTGTACGCGGGCGTGGGAGCCGTGCCCCCGGCCGGGGAGGCGCCCGGGGACCCCGGCGCGAAGGTGCTGGCGCACTGGACGTACGCACCGGAGGAATGGCGGGAGTACACCGGGCGGGAGTACCGCTTCCGCAAGCGCGAGGCGTTCTGGCTGGGAATGGGCGTGACGGCGCTGGGGACAGTCTTCCTCATGATGGCCCGCCCGGTCTCGCTCCCGTTCGCACTCGCGCTCGCTGCCCTGATCGGCGCCATCTTCGGCGGGGGAAAGCTGCTGATCGCGAAGAACGCCCGCGAGGCGAACGCCGCGACGGGGAGCGGAGAGGTCATCATCTCCCCCTGGGCCGTGCTGCTGAACGGCCGCTACCACGTGCTGCAGGACGGCCGCTTCCACTTCGGCGGGGTCCGGTACGTACCCGACGAAACTCCGCCGCTGCTGGAGTTCACGGTGCTGTGGAACACGCGGAAGGGCACCACCAACGACCAGGTCCGTGTTCCGGTGCCGCGCGGGCGGGAGGAGGAGGCGCGTGCCCTGGCCGCGAGCTTCCCAGGTGAGCTGGAACGTGCCCTGAAGGCGCACGACGTACGCAGGGAGGAGGGCGCAGCCGCCTCGCACCGGGCCGGATCGCCCGCATGAGGCGGCTGCGTGCCCCCGCAGTCCGGGCCCAGACCCGTGCAGGAACCGAACTTGCCGGGGGGAGACCCCCGGCTTATCATGTCGCCCGCTGACGAGGGCCCGTTGTCGGTACGTACCATCGTGATCGCGCTGGGGGGGAACGCCCTGGCGCAGCCCGGGGAGGAGGGGACCATCACGCAGCAGTTCCGCCGCACGCGCGAGAGCCTGGGCGCGGTGGTGGAGCTGGCCCGCGAGGGGTGGCGGATCGCCATCGTGCACGGGAACGGGCCGCAGGTGGGGAATGAGCTGGTCCGCAACGAGCAGTCACGGCACCTGGTGCCCCCGCTCCCCCTGGGAGTGCTGGTGGCGGCGACGGAGGGGTGGATCGGGTACATGATCCAGCAGTCCCTCCAGAACGCCCTCTCCGCGGCCGGGGTGGATCGGCAGGTGGTCACCCTCGTCACCCAGGTGCGGGTGGATCCCACCGACCCGGAGATGCAGCGCCCCAGCAAGCCCATCGGGCGCACTCTAGACGAGGCAACCGCCCGCGCCCTTGCCGCCGAAATGGGAGGGGACGTGCGCGAGGTGGAGGGGGGGTGGCGGCGCGTGGTACCCTCGCCACGCCCGCTGGAGATCGTGGAGCGGCCGATGATCCGTTCCCTGGTGGCGGAGGGGCACCTCGTGATCGCCTCCGGCGGCGGCGGGTGTCCAGTCTACGTCCACCCGGAGCTGGGGCTGGAGGGAGTGGACGCGGTGGTGGACAAGGATCGCGCCGCCGCCATCCTGGGGCACGACATCGGGGCCGAGGTGCTGGTGATCCTTACCGACGTCGAGGGCGTCTACGTGGACTACGGGGAGCCCACCCAGCGCCTGGTGCGCCGGCTCACCGTGGACGACGCCGAGGAGCTCCTGCGCTCGGGTCAGCTCAGCTCCGGGAGCATGGCGCCCAAGGTGGAGGCCGCCTCCGACTTCGTGCGCAGGGGTGGGACCCGTGCCATCATCGCCCGGCTCGACCAGGGGCGCGAGGCGGTGGCGGGCGAGGCGGGGACGGAGATCGCGAGCAGGTGAGCACATTCATCACCCGAACAGGACGGACGCGGTGAACATACACGAGTACCAGGCGAAGGAGCTCCTCGCCGCCGAAGGGATCCCGGTCCCCATGGGCGGAGTCGCCACCACGCCCGAGGAGGCGGAGAGCATCGCCCGGACCCTCGGCGGAAAGGTGGTGGTCAAGGCGCAGGTGCACGCCGGCGGCCGGGGGAAGGCCGGGGGCGTCAAGCTCGCCGGCACCCCGGAGGAGGCGCGCGAGAAGGCGTCGCAGATCCTGGGGATGCAGATCAAGGGGCTCACGGTGGAGAAGGTGCTCGTCGCCCCGGCCGAGGAGATCGCCACCGAGGCGTACGTGGGGATCATCGTGGACCGCGCCACCAAGCGCCCGGTGTTCATGGTCTCGGCCGCCGGCGGCATCGACATCGAGGAGGTGGCGGCCACCAACCCCGAGGCCATCACCAAGCTCCCGGTGGATCCGCGGTACGGCCTCCTGCCGCACCAGGCGTACCTCCTCGCCACCAGGCTGTACTCCGACGTCAAGCAGCAGCGCGCCGCGGCCAGGATCCTCCAGCAGCTCTACAGCGTGTTCTGGAAGACCGGCGCCTCGCTGGCCGAGATCAACCCGCTGATCACCACCCCCGCGGGCGAGGTCCGGGCGATCGACGCCAAGATCAACATCGACGACAACGAGCTCTTCCGGAAGCCGGAGATCGAGGCCCTCCGCGACGCCTCCTCCGAGGCCCCGGCCGAGGTCCGGGCGCGCGAGGCCGGACTCACCTTCATCAAGCTGGACGGGAACGTCGGCTGCGTGGTGAACGGTGCCGGGCTGGCGATGGCCACGATGGACCTGGTCAAGTACTACGGCGGGGAGCCCGCCAACTTCCTGGACATCGGTGGCTCGTCCAACCCTGAGAAGGTGGTCAACGCCCTCCGGATCATCACCTCCGACCCCAATGTCAGGGTCATCCTCTTCAACATCTTCGGGGGGATCACCCGGACCGACGACGTGGCCAACGGGATCGTGACGGCGACCCGGCAGATCGACATCGACGTCCCCATCGTGATCCGCCTGACCGGGACCAACGAGGAGATCGCCGTACGGATCCTGGAGGAGGCCGGCTTCAGCGCGATGACCGACATGGACGAGGCGGTGCGGAGAGCCGTCCAACTGGCACAGGGAGAGGGCAAGTGAGCATCTTCATCGACAACGACACCCGCCTCGTCGTTCAGGGGATCACCGGGCGCGACGGGTCGTTCCATACCCGGCAGATGATCGAGTACGGGACCCGGGTCGTCGCCGGGGTCACGCCCGGGAAGGGAGGGCAGACCTTCGAGGGGACCGTGCCCATCTTCAACACGGTCGACGAGGCGGTGCGGGAGACGGGGGCGAACACCTCGGTGATCTACGTCCCCCCTGCCTTCGCCGCGGACGCGATGTACGAGGCCGCCGACGACGGAATCTCCTTCATCGTCTGCATCACCGAGGGGGTCCCGGTGCTGGACATGACCCGTGTCCGCCCGTACATCCTCGAGAAGGGCGCTCGCCTCCTGGGCCCCAACTGCCCCGGTCTCCTCTCCCCCGGGAAGAGCAAGGTGGGGATCATCCCCGGGCACATCACCCACCCCGGGCCGGTGGGGCTGGTCTCCCGCTCCGGGACGCTCACCTACGAGGTGGTGTACAAGCTGAAGGGCGCGGGGATCGGCACTACCACCTGCGTGGGGATCGGCGGCGACCCCATCAACGGGACCAACTTCATCGACTGCCTGGCCGCCTTCGAGGCCGACCCCGAGACCCGGGCCATCGTCATGCTCGGGGAGATCGGCGGAACGGACGAGCAGGAGGCCGCGCGCTATGTGAAGGAGAACATCACCAAGCCGGTGGTGGGCTTCATCGCCGGGCAGACCGCGCCTCCAGGGCGCCGCATGGGGCACGCCGGGGCGATCATCTCCGGCTCGGCCGGGACCGCGGACGAGAAGATCGGGACCTTCCGCGAGAACGGGATCGGCGTCGCACGGCGCCCGGTGGACGTGGTAGAGCTGATCCGGGAGGCGCTCTGAGCCAGGGCGAAGGGCGGGGCGGGCGCGAGGTCCGGCTGGCGGAGCTGCTCCGGCCGGAGCACGTGCTGGCTCCGCTGGCGGCGGACACCGTCCACGGCGCCGTCGCCGCGCTGACGCGGCGGCTGGAGGAGACCGGAGCCGTCCTGGACCCGGCGAAGCTGGGGGTCCTCTTCAGCGAGAACCGGATCCGGGACATCATCCACGTCGGCGACCGCGTCCTCCTCCCGCACCTGCGGACCGACGCGGTTCCGCGGCTGGTGGTGGCGATCGGCATCCCGCCCCGCCCCCTCCCGCTCTTCCCCCGCGACCCCGCGGCGACTGCACAGGTGGTGGTCCTGGTGCTGGCGCCACCCACCGCCAGCGGCCTGTACCTCCAGACGGTCGCCGCGCTCGCGAGAGCGCTCAGGCACGACCATGTGGTGGACCGGCTGGCCTCCGCGCGCTCCCCGGAGGAGGTGCTCGCCATCCCGGAGATCGGTGAGCTGTCGATCCACCCCCGGCTCACTGTGCGGGACGTGATGACGCCGCGAGTGCACCGGGTCTCCCCCGACACTCCGGTGCGCGAGCTCCTGGAGCTGGTGAGCACGCACCGGCTGCGCGCCGTTCCCGTGGTGGGGGAGGAGCGTGAGGTGCTGGGGATGGTCACCGACCGCGACCTCCTCCGCCACCTCCTCCCGGCGGCTCTCCGTCCCGGCGACGCGGGCGCGCATTCCGTGGACGACTCCCGGAGGGAGCTCCGGGTGCGCGACATCATGTCGCGCTCCGTGATGTGCGTCTCCGAGGATCAGGCGCTCGCGGAGGTGGCCTCCGTGATGGTGAACAAGGATGTGGAGCGCCTCCCCGTGGTGAGCGAGGGGAAGCTCACCGGCTTCCTGACCCGGGGCGACATCCTGCGCAAGCTGTTCGGCTTCCGCACCCCCTGAATACTCAACCGGAACCTACAACGCTATGTCACGCACACTGGCGATCATCAAGCCCGACGCCGTGGAGGCCGGGAACGCGGGGAAGATCATCGCGCACGTCGAGGGCGCCGGCTTCCGCATCCTGGCGATGCAGATGGTTCGCCTCAGCACCGAGCGAGCGGGGGAGTTCTACGCGGTGCACCGCGAGCGTCCCTTCTACGGGGAGCTGGTGGAGTTCATGACCTCCGGGCCCTGCATCCCCATCGCACTGGAAGCGGACGACGCGGTGAACCGCTACCGCGAGATCATCGGGGCGACGGACCCCGCCGAAGCGGCGGAGGGTACCATCCGCAGGCTGTACGCGGAGTCCAAGGGACGTAATGCCGTCCACGGCTCCGACTCGGACGAGAGCGCCGCCAACGAGATCCACTTCTTCTTCGGCGACAGCCTCCCGGGCGCGCGCTGAGCGCGGCCCGGCGGGACGCAGGGGAGGGACGTGGCCCGCGGCTGCGTCCCTCCTCCCATTCACCCCCTTCTCCCACCGTACCGTGAAACTCCTCCTCCGCTGGCTCGCCTCCGCCGCCGCTGTCTGGGTGGCCACCCGTTTCGTCCCCGGGATCCGCGCCGAGGGCGGGATCGAGACGCTCCTGGTGGTCGCCCTGATCCTCGGGCTGGTCAATGCCCTGGTGCGCCCGGTTCTCAAATGGCTGGCGTGCGGGGTGATCGTCCTGACCCTGGGGCTCTTCCTCCTGGTGATCAACGCGGCGATGCTCCTCCTCACCGAGGCCATCGCGGGGTCGCTGGGGTACGGGTTCCACGTGGACGGCTTCATCCCGGCCGTGATCGGCTCGGTGGTCATCAGCGTGGTCTCGTACCTGCTCTCGATGTTCCTGCCCGACGATCGGGACTAGGGCTCACACTCGCGCGCGACTCCCCGCTCCGCCGCCGGACCGGGGCGCCCCCTCCTCCGGTCGCGCGCCGGATCCGGGGTGGGGGCCGCCGCTTTTGTCCCGCCCGGCGCGGGAGGTTGAAAACCGGGTGAGCCCGGCTCAGATTCTACCCGCGGTCCTGCACGGGGCCGCCCCGATGGGCGGAGAGGCCGCGCCTTTAATTGACACTGCGCGGATTTTTGCATAGTTTTTTGGTTTATGCTGAAACTCAGCCTATTGGCCGTTTCGCGCGGAGAAGTGCATATCCGGGAGCAGGTCCCGCCCGACCACCCCATATGGGAGGGAACGGAGATCACCCTTGCCGGTCCCCTGGAGGCGGACCTCACCGCCCGGTCGGTGGGGAACGGAGTATTCGTGCGCGGGTACCTGCGCGGCACGCTGCGGCTCCCGTGCCGCCGCTGCCTCAAGGAGGTCGAAGAGGAGCTGGACGAGCCGGTGGACTTCCTGTTCGAGGAGCTGCGGGAGGACGAGGCGGAGGAGGTCCAGGGGGAGGTCTACGCCCTCCCCGCGCGTGGAGACGAGCTCGACCTCACGGAGCCGGTGCGTGAGCAGGTCCTTCTCCACGTACCCCGGTACGTCGTCTGCCGGGAAGAGTGCCGCGGCCTCTGCCCGCAGTGCGGCGCCGATCGGAACGAGGCGCCGTGCGACTGCGTCCCCGAGGAGCCTTCCTCGCCCTGGGACGCGCTGAAGAAGATCAAGTTCGATTGACCCATAGCCACCCCGGGGGTAGAGATGGCCGTACCGAAGAAGCGCCAGTCCAAGCAGCGGCAGCGTAAGCGCCGCACCCACGTCAAGGCCGCGATGCCGTCCTTCAGCAAGTGCCCGCAGTGCGGCGATCCGAACGTCCCGCACCGCGTCTGCCCGAACTGCGGCTACTACCGCAACGAGCAGCGCGTCGAAGTGGAAGAGTTCTAGCGAACGGAACGTCCACAGATGCGGATCGCGCTGGACGCGATGGGCTCCGACCATGCCCCCGTTGTAGAGATCGAGGGCGCGGTCGGAGCTTTGCGTGAGCTGCAGGGGGATTTCCGGGTGGTGCTGGTGGGGGACCGGAAGGTGATCGAGGCGGAGCTGGAGCGTCACGCCGATGCCCCGCGCGAGCGCATCGACATCGTCCACGCCCCAGGGCGCATCCAGATGGGGGATTCCCCGACGCAGGCGGTCCGCCGCAAGCAGGACTCGTCCATGGTCATCGGCCTCAACCTGCTGAAGCGGGGCGAGGCCGATGCATTTATCAGCGCCGGGTCCACGGGGGCCATCATGGTCGGCTCCGTCGTGCTCCTGGGGGTGCTCCCGGGGGTGGACCGCCCCGCCGTCGGCACCGTCCTTCCCACCGCGTCGGGCCACACTCTGCTCATCGACGGGGGAGCCAACGTGGACACCCGTCCGCAGCACCTCTTCCAGTTCGCCCAGCTCGGCTCCATCTACGCCCAGGACCTGATGGGGATCGAGCGTCCCCGCGTCGGGCTCCTGAACATCGGCGAGGAGCCCGAGAAGGGGGACGAGCGCGCGGTGGAAACGCACCGCCTCCTGTCCGGGTGCGAGGACATCCACTTCGTGGGGAACATCGAGGGGCGCGACGTGATCCACGGCCGGTGCGACGTCCTGGTGTGCGACGGCTTCGTCGGAAACGTGCTCCTCAAGTTCTACGAGTCGGTCGCGGGGTTCATCCTCGATCTGGTGCGCGACGAGATGAGGGCCGCCGGAGCCAGCATCGACCTGCGGCGCACCGCCAAGATGCTGGACTACACCGAGTACGGCGGCGCCCCTCTCCTGGGGGTGAACGGTGTCACCATCATCTGCCACGGCGGATCGCCCCCGCGGGCCATCCGCAACGCGATCCGCGTGGCCGCCCAGGCCGTGGAGCGCCACATGGTCGCCCACATCGAGCGCCAGCTCGCCCGCCGGGCGGAAGCTTCCCTGAGCCAATGAGCATGAAGAACGGCCTGCCGCGCGCCCGCGTGGTCTCCACCGGGCGCTTCAATCCCGCCCGCGTGGTCCCCAACGCGGAGCTGGAGACGATGGTCGACACCTCGGACGAGTGGATCCGCACCCGTACCGGGATCCGGGAGCGCCGCCTGGCCGATCCCGGCACCGGGGCCGCGGACATGGGCGCCGCGGCCGCCCGCGTGGCGCTGGAGCGCGCCGGGCTGGACGCCGTGGATGTGGATATGATCCTGGTGTCCACCGCCACCCCGGATCGTCTCCTCCCGTCCACCGCGTGCGACGTGCAGGCGCTCCTGGGCGCCTCCAACGCCGGGGCGTACGACTTCGCCACCGCCTGCTCCGGCTTCCTCTACGGCCTCTCGCTGGCGGAGGCGCACATCGCCGCGGAGCAGGCGGAGAACGTGCTCCTGATCGCCACCGAGCGGATGAGCTCCATCGTCGACTGGACCGACCGCACCACCTGCGTGCTCTTCGGTGACGGAGCGGGAGCGGCCGTGGTGCGCCCCGCGGACGGCGACGGGCGGGGGATCCTCTCCTGCTTCATGAAGTCCGACGGAACGCTGGCCGAGCTGCTGTACCGCCCGGCGGGCGGGGCGAAGATCCCCATCGACATCGCGGTGCTCGACGAGCGCTCGCACTTCGTGAAGATGGCCGGACCCGAGGTCTTCAAGGCGGCCGTGCGCTCCATGTGCGAGGCCGCGGAGACCGCGCTGCGGCGCGCGGATGTCACCGCGGACCAGATCGACCTGCTGGTCCCGCACCAGGCCAACAACCGGATCATCGAGGCTACCGCCCGGTACGCCGGGATCCCGATGGACAAGGTGTTCGTCAACGTGGACCGGTACGGGAACATGAGCTCCGCATCGGTACCGGTGGCGCTGGACGAGGCGCGGGAGCAGGGGCGGATCGGGGACGGGTCGCTGGTGCTGATGGTGGCCTTCGGCGCCGGCTTCACCTGGGCGGCAAACGTGGTGCGGATGTGAGCATGGAGGAGACGCGGATCGGCCTGCTCTTCCCCGGCCAGGGGTCGCAGGCGGTGGGGATGGGACGGGATCTGGCGGAGCGCTTCCCGGAGGCGCGCGAGACGTTCCGGGAGGCGGACGAGGCGCTGGGATTCGCGCTCTCCCGCCTCTGCTGGGAGGGACCGGAGGAGGAGCTCACCCTCACAGCGAACGCCCAGCCCGCGCTCCTGACGCACAGCGCCGCGGTCTGGCGGGTGCTGCGGAAGGAGGGCGTCCAGGTGGTGGCGGCCGCCGGGCACTCGCTCGGCGAGTTCAGCGCCTACTTCGCCGCGGGGAGCCTGGACTTCGCGGACGCGGTGCGCGCGGTGCGGCGCCGCGGCGAGCTGATGCTGGAGGCGGGGCGGGTGCGCCCGGGGACCATGGCCGCCGTCCTGGGGCTCGACGACGCCGTGGTGGAGGGGGTGTGCGGCGAGGCCAGCACCGACGGGAGCGTGGTGGTCGCGGCCAATTTCAACTCCCCCGGGCAGGTGGTGATCTCCGGCGACGTGGAGGCGGTGGAGCGCGCCGGCGCGCTCCTGGTCTCCGCCGGGGCGAAGAAGGTGACGGGGCTCAACGTCTCCGGGGCCTTCCACTCCCCCCTCATGGCCCCTGCCGAGGCCGGGCTCCAGGTGCACCTGGACTCCGTCGCCCTCCGTGGCCCCGCCTTCCCGGTGGTCTCCAACGTCACGGCCTCTCCCGTGAGCGACGCCGACGAGGCGCGGCTCCTCCTGGTGCGCCAGCTCACCTCCACCGTGCGCTGGACGGACTCCGTGCGGACGCTGCTCCAGCTCGGCGTCACGCGCTTCCTGGAGGTCGGGCCGGGGAAGGTGCTGACCGGGATGCTCAAGCGGATCGATCGCGCCGCCGAGGGGCGGGGAACCCCGCTCGGGACTGCGGATGCGGTGGAAGCGTACCTTCAGGCGAGGGGATGAACGTGGAACTTCAGGGGCAGGTGGCGCTGGTCACGGGCGGGTCACGTGGAATCGGTCTTGCGGTCGCCACCGAGCTTGCCGCCGCGGGGGCGCGGTTGGCGGTGGTCGCGCGCGACGAGGCGCGGGCACAGGTCGCCGCCGGGAGGCTCCCGGGGGAGGGGCACCGCGGTTACGGGTGCGACGTATCCGACCCGGAGGCGGTGAACGCGCTCGTCAAGCGCGTCGAGGACGAGATGGGAAGCCTGGACGTCCTGGTGAACAACGCCGGGGTGACACGGGACAACGTGCTGATGCGGATCAGGGACGACGACTGGGACCTCGTGGTGGACACCAATCTGCGGGGCGCCTTCAACACCATCCGCGCCGCGTCGCGCGGGATGATGAAGCGCCGCGCCGGCAGGGTGATCAACATCAGCAGCGTCGTGGGGATCACCGGGAACAAGGGGCAGGCCAACTACGCGGCCTCCAAGGCGGGGCTGATCGGGCTCACCAAGTCGGTTGCCAAGGAGCTCGCTTCGCGCGGGGTCCTTGTCAACGCGGTCGCGCCGGGATATATCGAGACCGACATGACCTCGGACCTCCCCGAGGCCGCTCGCGAAGGGCTGTCGTCCCAGATCGCGCTGGGGCGGCTCGGGAAGCCGGAGGACATCGCGCCGGTGGTCCGCTTCCTGGCGGGGCCGGGTGCGTCGTACATCACCGGGCAGGTGCTGGTGGTCGACGGCGGGATGGTGATGTAGGCGGGGCGGAAAGAACGGCAGGTCCACTGTAACTATCGAGGAGATACTGCGATGGCCGACATCGAGCAGAAGGTCAAGGACATCATCATCAACGAGCTGGGCGTAGACGCGGACAAGGTGACCCCCGAGGCGTCCTTCGTGGAGGACCTGGGCGCGGACTCGCTCGATACGGTGGAGCTGGTGATGGCCTTCGAGGAGGAGTTCGGGATGGAGATCCCGGACGAGGATGCCGAGAAGCTCCAGACGGTCGGCGACGCCATCCAGTACATCCAGAACCACCAGGGCTGAGCCGGTACGCGGGGAGATCGCGCCGCACTGTGCAATCTCCCCGCCACGCCGTCGGCCTGGATAGACCGCTGAGCTGCCGGAGACAGGTTCGGCCGAATCGTTTCCCGATACCCGGAGCGGCTGATGAATCGCCGTGTCGTTATCACCGGGACCGGGCTTCTCACGCCCGTCGGGCTGGACGTCCAGAGCTCCTGGACCGCCCTCCTCGATGGGCGTAGTGGCGCGGGTCCCATCACTCTCTTCGACGCCACCGACTATCCCGTGCGCTTCGCGTGCGAGGTGAAGGGGTTCCAGCCCGAGGAGTATATCGACCGCAAGGAGGTGAAGCGGACGGACCGCTTCTCCCAGTTTGCCATCGCCGCGTCAGTGCAGGCCATGCGCGAGGCGGGGCTGGACGAGAGCCGCGAAGGGATCGATCCGGAGCGTTTCGGCGTCGTCATCGGGAGCGGGATCGGCGGGATGGTCACCTTCGAGGAGCAGACGGAGAGGCTCCTCTCGCGCGGGCCGGGCCGGGTCTCTCCCTTCTTCGTCCCCATGTTCATCGCGGATATCGCGGCAGGGCTCGTCTCCATCCGCTACGGGGCCAAGGGGCCGAACTACTGCACCATGTCCGCCTGCGCCTCGGGCGCGCACGCCATCCTGGCCGCGGTGCAGGCGATCCGGAACGATGAGGCAGACGTGATGATTGCCGGCGGCACCGAGGCCGCGGTCGCGCGCATGGCCGTGGCGGGATTCGCCAACATGACGGCGCTCTCCACGCGCAACGACTCCCCGGAGACGGCCAGCCGCCCCTTCGACGCGGGCCGCGACGGGTTCGTGATCGGCGAGGGTGCGGGGATCCTGGTCCTGGAGGAGCTGGAGCACGCCCGGGCGCGCGGTGCCGCCATCGTCGCGGAGGTGGCGGGGTACGGGCAGTCCGCGGACGCCTACCACATCACCGCCCCGGCGGAGGGGGGCGAGGGGGCGGTTCGGGCCATGCGGCGGGCGCTCGAGGACGCGGGCGCCTCCCCCGGGGAGGTGGACTACATCAACGCGCACGGCACCTCCACCCCCGCCAACGACAGGAACGAGACCGCGGCCATCAGGACGCTGCTGGGTGAGCGTGCGTACGACGTCGTCGTCGGCTCCACCAAGTCGATGACCGGCCATACCCTGGGTGCCGCGGGCGGCCTGGAAGGGGTGATCTCCGCGCTGGTGTGCAGGCACGGCGTGATCCCGCCGACCATCAACTACGAGACGCCCGACCCGGAGTGCGACCTGAACTACGCGACCTGCGGGAAGGTGGAACGGCAGGTGAATCTCGCCCTCAGCAACTCGTTCGGCTTCGGCGGGCACAACGTCTGCCTGGCGATCCGGAGGTGGGCGGAGTAGCTGGCGATTTCGGACTCGATGTTGTTCTGGCCCCTCTCTCGATTCCGGGAGAGGGGTTTTCATTGCCGGGGTGCCCGGGAGTTCGCGGGAGGAGGTGCCCTCCGCGAAGAGTTCACGGCTCCCCCAACTCTTCGCTGCGGACACCCCCTCCCGCTCCGGTGCTCCCGTGCGAGGGAAGGGAACCCCAACAACCCCCAAAAGACGTGCGGAGGGAGACAGACGGCTGTATCGTCTGGCTCTGTAGCGGCTCCGAACGACAAAGCCGAGGAAATGCCGCCGTTGCTGGCACTCCCCCTGCGAGTTAAACTTCCGCCCTCCGGCCCCCGGACCACTCTCCGCGAACCCGGGGGCCGCGGTCGGGGCACGTACCAGGAGCGCGGATGCGGATCGGCCACGGATACGACTCCCACCGCTTCGCCGAGGGGCGCAGGCTCGTCCTGGGCGGGGTGGAGATCCCCGCCGAGCGGGGGCTGGAAGGACACTCGGATGCGGACGCCGTGGCGCACGCCGTCACCGACGCCCTCCTCGGAGCGGCGGCCATGGGCGACATCGGCCGCCACTTCCCCCCCTCGGACGCCCGGTGGAAGGATGCCGACTCCATGCTCCTTCTCGCGGAGGTGGTCCACCTCCTGGAAAGGCGCAACTACCAGCCGGTGAATGTGGACGTCACGGTGGTCGCCGAGGCGCCCAGGATCGGCCCGTATGCGGACGCCATGCGGGAGCGCCTGGCCGGGGTGCTGGGGATCTCTCCGGCCAACGTGTCGGTGAAGGGGAAGTCCAACGAGGGGCTGGGGTGGATCGGCCGCGGGGAGGGGATCGCCGTCTTCGCGGTGGCCCTGATCGACCACATGGAGGACATGGACGCCTTCCTCGCGCGCCAGCGGGAGGGGAGCTGAGAGCATGCCATGGGCGGGTTGATCGACGCGCTGCTCGAGCGCATGCAGACGTTCCCGGAGGCGCTCGTCTACGCGGTGGTGGCGGCGTTTGCGGCGATCGAGAACGTCTTCCCCCCCGTTCCGGCGGACGTGATCGCCCTCTTCGGCGGGTTCCTGGCCGGGAACGGAGCCGCGAACCCGTGGATCGTGTTCCTGGTGGTGTGGATCGCCAATGTGTCCGGGGCGCTCCTGGTGTACTGGATCGGGCGGCACTACGGGGAGCAATTCTTCGGCACCCGCGTGGGCCGGCTGATCCTCCAGCCGCAGCAGATCAAGAAGCTGGACGCCTTCTACCGACGCCGCGGTACCATCGTGATCTTCGTCAGCCGCTTCCTCCCCATGTTCCGGGCGGTGGTCCCGGCCTTCGCCGGGATGAGCGGGATCGGATGGCTCGAGGCAGCCGTCCCGATCGTCGTCGCCTCCGGGCTCTGGTACGGGCTGGTGGTGTACTTCGGCGCGACGGCGGGGGAGAACTGGGAGGAGATCCGGACCACCCTGGAGTCCGCGGGACGCTGGATCTACGTGGTCGCCCTGGTGCTGGCGGCAGGAGTGGTCTGGCTCTGGTGGCGGAGCCGCGGGAAGGCCCACGAGAAATCTTGAGAACGGCGGACGCCGGACGATGGGCACCGAGGACATCCGGCGCGAGTTCCAGATCGCGCGCTTCCTGGACCACCTGCGCTTCGAGCGCGGCCTTTCCGAGCTGACGGTCGGCGCCTACGAGCACGACGTGGTCCGGCTGGCGTCCTTCTCGCGCACGCTGGACCGCATCACCCCGGGGGAGGTGACCACACAGGACCTGCGTCAGTTCGTCCTGCTACTCAAGGACGTGGGGCTGGCCCCCTCGTCCATCGCGCGGAACGTGGCGGCGGTGCGCACCTATTTCCGCTTCCTGCTGGCGGAGAACCTGGTGGTCGCCGACCCCAGCGAGCGGATCGAGCCGCCGCGGGGGTGGAAGACGCTCCCGGGGGTGCTGAGCGTGGCCGAGATCGAGAAGCTCCTGGAGGCGCCGGAGCTGGGGCAGCCGCTGGCCTGGCGCGACCGGGCGCTCCTGGAGTTCGCCTACGCCAGCGGGGTGCGGGTCTCGGAGCTGATCGCCCTGCAGCTCCGGAACCTGGCGCTGGACGAGGAGTTCGCGCTGGTGTACGGCAAGGGCGGCAAGGAGCGGCTGGTGCCGATCGGACGGCGCGCGGTGGGGGCGCTCTCCATCTACCTGCGCGAGACCCGGCCGCGGCTGGAGAAGGGGAAGGGAGAGGGGCGGGTCTTCCTCAACGCGCGGGGAACGCCGCTGACCCGGATGGGGGTATGGAAGATCCTGCGCGGGCACGTGGAAGCGGCGGGGATCGAGAAGCACGTGAGCCCGCACACGCTGCGGCACTCGTTCGCGACGCACCTCCTGGAGGGGGGCGCGGACCTGGTGGCGGTACAGGAGATGCTGGGGCACGCGGACATCTCCACCACGCAGATCTACACGCATGTGGACCGGCGGTACCTGGCGGAGGTGCACCGGAGTCACCATCCGCGGGCGTGAGGTAGAGGTCGGGTCGTTCGTGCGGGCACGGACCGCTACAGAGCCCGCAAACTGCGCGGTCTCTTCCGCGGGGGCGAGGAGCCCGGCATACCGCCGCTGATCTCCCCGCCCCGGAGGGAGCCTGCCGAACCGCCGGCAGTCTCCCTCCGCACATCCTTTGGGGGTGTGGGTCGGCTACGGTGGCGGGGGATTAACTCTTCGCGGAGGGCACCCCCTCCCGCGAACCCTCCGGCGCCCCGGAACCATCCGTACGGGAACTCCAGCACCCCTGAAATCCACTTGAGGGTAAAACACCCATCGTATGATCCTGGTTATAGATAACTACGACAGCTTCACCTGGAATCTGGTGCAGTATCTGGGGGAACTCGGAACTGATCCCGTCGTGCGGCGCAATGACGAGCTGACCGTGGACGAGATCGAGGCCATGGCTCCGGAGCGCATCGTCATCTCCCCGGGACCGTGCACCCCGAACGAGGCGGGGGTGTCGGTGGAAGTGGTCCGGCGGCTCGGACCCACCACCCCGATCCTCGGCGTCTGCCTGGGCCACCAGTCCATCGGGGCGGCGTACGGCGGGGAGGTCGTGCGCGCGCGACAGGTGATGCACGGGAAGACCTCCCCCATCCGCCACACGGGGGAGGGGATCTTCCAGGGTCTTCCCTCGCCTCTCCGGGTGACCCGCTACCACTCGCTGGTGATTGAGCCCTCCACCCTCCCCGGCGAGCTGGAGGTCATCGCCACCACGGCCGAGCCCGGGAGCGAGGACGAGATCCAGGCCGTAAAGCACCGCGAGCACCCCGTCTGGGGAGTCCAGTTCCACCCCGAGTCCATCGCCAGCGAGCACGGGCACGACCTCCTCCGCAACTTCCTCAACCAGAGATGAGCCTCCAGCAGCCCATCCTCGCACTCACGGTCTTCCTCCTTGCGCTGGCCTCGCCGCTCCGCGCACAGGAGGTGCGGCTGGAGGGGGCGGGGGAGGGCCGCGCCGTTCGCCTCGCCCGGGAGATCCTGGCCGCGCGCGGTTACCTCCGCCTGGACCGGGATACGGTGCTCCCGGGCACCTTCCGCGCGGCGGGAGACCTGGTGGTGGTGGACGCCGACGTGCGGCTGGAGGGGACGGTGGAGGGACGGGTTGCGGTGCTCGGCGGGGTGCTCTTCGTCCGGCCCGGCGCGCGCATCGGCGGGCCTGTCGCGGTCGTGGGTGGAGAGGTATACGCGTCCGACAAGGCCGCCGTGGGCGAGATCGTGGAGGACTCGGTCCCGCAGGAGGTGGCGGTGGAGTTCGACAGCGCGGGGCCCGGAGCCGGGGTGCGGGTGATCCCCCCGCCCGGCTCGGGGCCGCGGCTCACCCTCCCCGGGATCCTCGGAGCACGCCTTCCCACCTACGACCGGGTCAACGGGCTCACCCTCGCCGCCGGCCCCGCGTGGCTGATCTCGGGGAGGGAGGGAGGACCCCGGGTGGACGCCTGGGTGTCGTACCACACCGCCCGGAACCGGTTCGGCGGCGGAATCTCGGCGCGGACGCCGGTCGGACCGGGGCTCCGGCTGGAGGCAGGGGCCGAGCGGGGAGTGTTCACCAACGAGCGGTGGATCCGCGAGGATCCGATCAACACCCTCGGAGCGCTCTTCTTTGCCAACGACGAGCGCGACTACTACGGATCGGACCGGGCGACCCTCTCCCTGGCCCGGGTGCACGAGGAGCCGCTGATCGCGGGGGAGTACGCTTTCGAGCCCCGCATCGTGATCGGGATGTACTCGGACCGTTCGCTGGACTCCCGCCGGCCCTGGTCGCTCTTCGGGGACCTGGACCGCCCCAACCTGCACGTCGAGGAGGAGGAGTGGGCCTCGGTGACGCTCGGGAGCGGGTTCCGCTGGCAGGGGGGCACCACCTCCTTCCGGGGGGACGTGCAGGTGGAGCGGGCGCTGGAGATCACCGGAGGGATCGGCTTTACCCAGCTCATCACCGACGGCCTCTGGACCATGCAGGCTCTCGGGCGGCACGAGGTCACCGTGCGCTTCCACGCCACGGGCACCCTGGGGGGCGACCCTGCGCCTCCGCAGCGGTGGAGCTTCGTCGGAGGGCGCAGCACGCTACCTACCCTGGAGACGGCGGAGCTCCGGGGCGATCGGCTGGTGTTCATCGAGTCCGGCTACGGAATCCCCGTCTCCGGCGTGGTCCTCCCCATCCTTGGCCCACCGACGCTCCGCTTCACCCACCTCACCGGGATGGCCTGGCCGACCGGGACCACCGTGCCCGGGTGGGTGCAGAACCTGGGGGCGGGAGTATTCTTCTCGCTGGTCAACGCCGAGCTCTACGTCGACCCCTCCGCGGACGACCTGAATCCGCGGCTCCGTTTAGGCGTGATGCTCCCGGGGCTCTGAAGCCCTGTCCGAAACCGGTCGCACGGAGGGTTCGCCGGTCGCGCGCCCGCTTTGACAAAGCCTCCGCCGGAGACTATCTTGCATGGCGTGATTATTGCAATCGCACGGCCCATCTTTCATCGGTGACTCCACCGATGAGCCCCCCTGTTCTCGGGGTCATCCCCGCCCGGATCGGCTCCTCCCGCCTCCCCCGAAAACCGCTCCACCCCCTGGCCGGACGTCCGCTCATCGAGTGGGTCTGGCGCGCCGTCGTTGCGATGGACCTGCTCGACCTCGTGGTGATCGCCACGGACAGCGAGGAGGTCGCGGAGGTTGCACGCGCGTTCGGGGCGGCGGTGGAGCTGACGGCGGCGGAGCACCCCTCGGGGACGGACCGGGCGGCGGAGGTCGCGGAACGGGCGGCGTACGCGGGATTCCCCCTCCTGGTCAACGTGCAGGGGGACGAGCCCTTCATCCGGCGCGATCAGGTGGAGGCGGCGCTCGCGCGCGTGCGCGACGGCGGGTGGGAGGTGGGCACCGCCGCTGTGCCCCTCGCCTCCGCCGGGGAGTGGCGGGAGCCCTCGGTGGTCAAGGTGGTGCGTGACCTGGACGGCGGGGCCCTGCTCTTCTCGCGCGCCCCCATCCCGTACCGCCGCGACGGGGAGCCGGGGCCGGAGGAGCTGGCCAGCGGGCTGTACCTGCGCCATCTGGGGATCTACGCATACCGGCGCGACGCGCTCCTGCGCTGGGTGGCGCTCCCCGAGTCGGAGCTGGAGCGTACCGAGCGGCTGGAGCAGCTCCGCCCGCTGGCGGCGGGGATCCGCATCGGAGTGGGCATTGCCGCTCCGGGCGAAGGGGGGATCGATACACCCGAGGACGCTGCGCGCGCCGAGCATCTTCTCAGGCAGCAACGATTCAACGCCGTGGGGGCGAGCGAATGACCGATCCGAACATCGTTCCGACCAAGTACATCTTCGTCACGGGCGGCGTGGTCTCCTCCCTGGGAAAGGGGATCGCGGCGGCCTCCATCGGCCGGCTCCTGGTGGAGCGGGGGCTGAGGGTGACGATCCAGAAGTTCGACCCGTACAT
>DATAAL010000494.1:0-3911 GCA_036260145.1 Longimicrobiaceae bacterium
GTAGCTTGGGAAGTGGCGCTCGTGGGCCAGGCCCATCACGCGAAGCGCCTGCGTGACGGTGCGTCGCCCCGGACTCAGCAGCGCTCCCAGCAGGAGCAGCTGAGCCCGCTTCCAGATCCGAGGGCTGCAGACGGGTGCGAACGCTTCCAGCACCCGCGCGATGGTGGCAGGCAGGTTGTCCATGGCTCGCTCCTTCTTGGCCGTTGGTCGCGAGACATGTTCATCTTGTCTGCCGCCTTTCGTTTACACCACCCCTATTTGGCTAAAGTCGAGCTGATCGTGCGTCTCTCCGAGTTGAGCCCACACCGGCAATGGTGGCGCTATGGAATCGACATCAAGGCGCAGGACTCGGCGTGGACAGGGAGCGTGGTTGCGCCTCCAGGTGGGAATGTTCTGCGCATCCATGTCGCCGCGCCTGAATCGTCGCAGCGACAGGAGCAGCAACGAAAGGCCGCAGCTTCGCTTCTCTCGCTGGTCGAAAGGACGCTTCCCGGTGCAAATCCCACAATCGCTGCCAGCGCCGACGGTGAGGTATTCGTCGATCTCGACCGGTTAACCCAGGCTCGGGAGGACGGGCGCTCCCACTGCATCGATCTGGAGGGAATTGCCTGGCCCGTGGAGCGGTTCGCGCGGCTCCCGTCGAGAACCGACCTGGCAAGATCAGACCGCGAGGACCTGTATCCAGAGGCACCAGCGATGAAGACAGCGACATCGAAGTTGAAGATCTTCATCTCGTACGCGCACAAAGACGAAGCATACAAGGACGAACTGCGGAACCGGCTGAAGATCATCGGGCGGTCCTGCCCGATTGAATACTGGGACGACCGCGAGCTATTCGCTGGAACTCTGGTCGATGAGGAGATCTTCGAGCGGCTCAACGCGGCGGACATCACCTGCTTGCTGATCTCCTCGGATTTCGTCGCCTCCGACTACTGCTGGACCCGGGAGATGGCTTCCGCCCTGGAGCAATACGAGCGGCACGGGAAGCTGCCTGTGCCGATCATCGTCCGGAGAACACCCTCGTGGCAGGATGAGAAGATCGGGAAGCATGTGGCGCTGCCGAAAGATGGTAAGCCACTTTCGGACTGGCGTACACAGGACGACTTCTGGGCGGACGTGGAGGAAGGGCTGCGCCGCCTGATCAAACGGGAGCTTGAGCGGAAGGGCGTTTCGGCACCCTCCTGAACCTGCCTGCACGGACCGCCGTGCCGTGAAGTCACGGTGCGCGGAGGCGCCCGCGTGAGGGATGCGCGCCCGGCAGGGGCGAGACCCGGGGCTGTATCCGGGGCTCGACTCCGTTACGCACGGTGGTATCGTGCGTTACGGAGCCGCAGCCCGACCCCCGCGCCAGCGGGGGGCACGCCCACACCCGCCGTTCAGAGCCGTTCCTACGTCACGACTGGACACGGATGGTGCCGGTCATCCCCTGGTGGAGCCCGCATGCGTAGGGGAAGGTGCCCACGGTACTGAAGGTGCGGGGCACCTGCGCGTTAGTCGTCGACGGGATGTTGGCGGGAGCGCCATTCACCGCCTGGAAGACCACCTCGTGCGCGCGCGCCCCGAAGGTCCAGGTGACCGTGCCGCCTACCCGGAGGTCCACCGTCTGAGGGGTGAAGTCGTCGGAGTTCGCCCCGGCGGCCACCGCGGCGCTGGCGACCGGCGTGCCGGGTGGCGGGTTGTTCGGTGGATTGCCGCCCGGGGGCGGGTTGGGACCCGTCCCCCCGTCGCCGCCGCCTCCGCTGCACGCGCAAAGGGCGAGCGCGACGGTACCTGCTAGGACCCTGCGTGGGATGTGCATACCTCCTCCGGGAACGTACGAGTGGACTGTGCTCCCCTCCCCACCTCCGCGAAGCCGATCCTTCAGCGCAGCGAAGCCGACGGTCCGTGGGCGAGCCGGAGGAACTCCTTGCCCCGGGTCAGCCAGGCAAGCGCGCTCGCCACCCGCGAGGGGGTCTTGAGGAGCCCGTCGCGATCCGGGTCCTCGCCCAGCAGCTCCAGCTGCCGGCGGACCAGTGCCTGGAGCTCCTCGGTGGACGCCGCTCCCTCTTCCGCGCCCCGCTCCCCGTCCACCTGCTGTGCCGCAGGACCGCGCTCCGCTCCCTCCCGCACGCGCCGATGCACACCCCCTATCTCCAGAATCGACATGGCTGGGTTCTGGTTCCCGGAGCGGCGGTCCGGACGGCCCGGAGCGTGACCCCTGTGTTCGAAAGAGCAGACGGGCGCCGGCGACCCGTTCAGGCCCGCTGCACGGATTCCCCGAGGACCAGGGCGTCCAGCGCCCGCCAGTCCAGCCGCTCCATCGCCGCCTCCACCCGCAGGTTGAGCCGGTCGCGGCCCAGGGTGGCGACCGCGAGCGTCCGGTCGCCCAGGCGGTACGCCACCGTGCAGTCCCGGTCCTCGACGTTTCCCGAGACCTCGGTGCGGTCCCAGCGCTCCGCGTGGCCGACGTACCGGATGGTCACGTTGTAGTGCTGGCTCCAGAAGAACGGCACCGCGTCGAACCGCTCCCGCGCCCCCAGCAGGTTGCGGGCGGCCGTCTGCCCCTGGCGCTGCGCCACCACCCAGTGCTCGGAGACGATCCGCTCCCCGGTGCGGGGGTCCGGCCAGCGCACCACGTCCCCCGCCGCGAAGATCCCGGGGACGCTGGTCTCCAGGTACTCGTCCACCGCCACCGGGTTCAGCGCCGGGGCCCGCACGGCCTCGCCCGTCCGCAGGCTGAAGGCGGCGTGGTGCGCGGGGCAGCGGACGGTGTCGCCCACCAGGATCCCGTCCGCCAGCGAGACGCCGTAGTGCGTGCACAGGGCGCCGACCGCGAACACCTCGTCCCCCCGCCGGGCGACGAGCACCGGCTCGTCCCCCACGTGCCCGAGGAGCATCTCCCCGTCCCCGACCCCGGAGAGGGGGACCCCCCGCTCCAGGTCGGGACCGACGGGACCTTCCTGTTGTCCGCCCATGGTTCCGCTCCGTTCCGCTCCAGGTGGAAGTCGCTCCGCCCCTCCGCCGCCTACCGCGCGGTCAGCTCCGCCGCCATGTTCGGGTGGAAGGCGCAGCGGTAGGCGTACCTCCCCGCCCGCGGGACCACCACGCGCACCGTGTCGCCCGCGGCGATGTTCCCGCTGTCCCACGCGCCGTCCGTGGTGGCGGTGTGCGGGACGGGGTCCTCGTTGATCCAGGCCACGGTGTCCCCCGCGGCCACCTCTACCCGCTCCGGGAGGTAGCGGAAGGCGCGGATGGACACCGCGTGGGTGCGGGCCTCCGGCGCTCCCCGCCCGCACCCCGCCGCCGCGGCGAGGACGGCGGCGAGGAGCCCCGCGCGGAGGCCCGCCCGCGTGCCGGGGCTCCCGCTCCCCATCACCCCTGTCCCCCGCCCAGCGACGACTGGATCTCCCGGGCGTGCTGGAGGTGCGCGGCCACCGCCGGGCGGGTCTGCTGCAGGAGCGCCTTCAGCTCGGCCTTCTGCGCGCCCGGGATCAGGGTCTGGTCGATGGCGTCGAGGACCTGCTGGTGGTACGCGACCTCGTGGTCGATGTAGGCCCGGTCGAACTCCACCCCGCTCTTCCCCCGCAGGCTGGCGCGGTTCTGCTCGCCCCCCTGCGTGAGCTGCCGGCTGGTGGGGTTCTCCTCCGGCGTGACGCCGAGCTTCGCGACCAGGTCCCCCGCCGCCTTGTTGACCCCGGTGTGGTCGGTGACCATCCGCTCCGCGAACTCCCGGACGCGCGGGTCGCTCGCCCGGGTGCGGGCCAGCTCGCCCGCCTGGATGTCCACGTGGTTGGCCGCCACCACGATGGCCGCGATCTGCGGGTCGGTCACCCCGGCGGTCGCCGGCTGTGCGGCGTCAGCCGCCGGAGCGGTGGCCGCGGCGGTGGTCTCGTCCGCCTGGTACCCACCGTCGCCGCAGGCGGCGAGGGCGG
>DATAAL010000495.1:0-16633 GCA_036260145.1 Longimicrobiaceae bacterium
GTCCTGGGTCGAGTGTCCGCCATCCCCCGCTTTGCCTCCGGTGTCGCTGTGGCATGTGGCTCCGGAGGCAGGAAGGGTTGGGGATGCAAGAGGCACACCGCTGTTGCGGACAACGACTTATGTAAATGGGGGCTTGACCGGGACCACCTCAAGGGCCGGGCAACCTCCCTGGGGCGGCGTGTCCACACCCGGTGAGACCCGGATGCCCCAGAGCCGTCCCGAACGTCCGCGCTCCGCGCTGTGACGAGGCAGCGCATGCCCGCTGGGCGCATCGGGTTACTGCCGGCCGGCGAAACAGCAGGCGCCGGGTACACCGGTTGCGCGGCGCGGAGGCGCCGCCGCGGCCGCAGGCGCGGCAGGCGTATGCGCGGGAGGGACTCGATGCCCCCGGAGTCCTAGCGCCTCCGGAGCACCATCACGCCGAAGCCGATCACGGCGATGGCGGCGAAGCTGAACCACTGGATGGCGTAGCCGAGGTGCGGGCCCTCGTCCAGCGCGGGCGGAGGGACGGGGTGCGGGGGACCCGCGGCGGGGGCGGTGGAGTCCGGGAGCTGCTGCACGTACAGGGGGAGGACGGGAAGCGGCGAGCGGGCGCGCGCCACCTCCAGGTCCAGCCGGCGGTAGGTGGTGTCCCCGCCCCCACGCGCCGAGGGCTGCCCGCGGTTCCCGGTCCGTGGGACCTCCTGGAGGATCCCGACCACCTCCCGCACCCCCCCCGCCGCGAACCGGCCGCGCTCCACCGTGGTCGCATCGGGTGAAGGGATCCATCCGCGGTTCACCAGCACCACCGCCGTGCCCCCCGCGATCCGCAGCGGGGTGACCAGGTGTACGCCCGGCCTCCCTTCCCGGGCGCGCCCCCGCAGCACCACCTCCCGGGCCGGGTCGTACACCCCCCTCACGCGGACGCGGCGGTTGAGGTGGGCGCCCGGGTCGGAGGCGACGGCGGCGGCGGCGGCGGAGTCCATCTCCAGGAGAGGGAGCGCCTGCGCGGCGCGGATCGCGGCGTTGCGGGCGCGCCGCTGCTCCAGCCGGTCGAGCTGCCAGAAGCCGAGCCGCACGCAGGTCGCGGCCACCGCCAGCACCAGGAGAGCGGCCAGCACGCCGCGGGGAGTCGTCTTCACCGGAGCCCGGATGCGGGGGAGACCACCCGGGACGGGCCCGGGACCGGCGGAAGAATAGAGGCCCCGGCGACGGATCTCAACCGGTCCCGGTAATAACGGCGGCGGGGCGACGGAATCCCCGTCGCCCCGCCGGTTCCTCCGCCCGGCTCCCGGCCGGGGGTTCAGGCTTGCTGCGGCTTCTCCTGCCCCATCTGGCGGTAGACGTCGGTCAGGAAGTCGGTGATCCCGCCCAGCACGCTCTCCCGGAGGCCGGTGGCCGCGGAACCGAGCGCGCCAGCCGCCTGCTCGTCCGGGGTGCCGTGGTGCTCCAGGTCGTGGGCGTAGAGGTCTCCGTAGCGCTCCTGGAGCTCGTGGATCCGCTCCTCCTGCTCCCGCGCCACCCGGAGGAGACGCCGGGCCCGGCTCTCCCACAGGTGGGCGCGCTCCTCCCAGTTCGTACCCTCGTGGCTCATCAGGCTCATCCCGGCGGTCATGCCGCCGGTGCCGGGGAGGGTGCGGGACTCCCCGGCATCGTCGCCCCCGCCGGTGAGGAGCCCCAGGACGAGCCCGGCACCGAAGGCGATCCCGGCCGCCGCGAGCGGGCGCTCCCGCACGGGGGACAGGACGTCCAGCCGCTCCTGGAGGCGCTCCTTCTTGCGGGCCAGCACCTCCTCGATCTCGTCGATCGTCTCCGACATCCGCTCGCGCGTCTGCTCGATCTCCGCCCGCACCGCTTCCGGATCGGCGGCGGTCGTGGCCGCGGGGGTGCGCGTCGCCGGGGCGTTCCCCGGGAGCGCGTGCCCTGCCGGTAGGTGGTCCTCCGCCGTGGGGCGGAGGTTCACGTCGGGGTGCGTCCGGGAGCCGGGCACGAGGGTATCGTCGCGGTCCGTGCCAATCTCAGCCATGGACTCCTCCTTCAGCGAAGGATACGGCCGATCACGAACCCCGCCAGGGCCGCGACCAGCAGGGTCTGCACGGGGCTGCGGCGCACCTGCTCCTCGAAGCCGGTCTGCAGCTCCTCCAGGTTCCCCTCACGCACGTAGCGGGCCGTCCCCTCGATCCCTCCGGCGAGCCGGTTGGCGACTCCCGCCATACGCCCGCCCTCCCCATCCTGGCCGCCGACCAGGTGCGAGATGCGGTTCGCTGCGGCTTCCAGTCCACCCGCCACGCTCTCGCGGGCGCCGCCCGCCACCCCCCCCAGGCGCTCCCGCGCGCCTCCGGCCAGGTCACCCGCCCGCTCCCGGGCACCCCCGGCAAGGCCACCCACCCGCTCGCGCGCGCCTTCGGCGAGGTCGCTCACCCTCTCGCGTGCGCCCTCGGCCAGGTCGCCCACCCGCTCCCGGGCGGTAGCCGCCAGGTCGCCCGCGCGCTCGCGGAGGGTATCCACCACCCCCGGGCCGGCGCTCCGCTCGCGCAGCTTGGTGGCCGCGTCCTGCTCCAGCCCCTCCGCGGTGGGAACCCCCATCTTGTCCAGAACCTGCGTCACCCACTCGTAGTGGCGCTCCTCGTCCAGCGCGTTCCGGTCCACCAGCCGCTTCAGGTCGTCGGGCCAGTGCACGGCCCGGGCGGCGTAGGTGTCGTACTTGGTGCGCACCTGGAGCTCGTTGACCCGCCAGGCGATCAGGAGCCCCTTGTCCCCCGCCAGCCCGCCGAGGCTCTGCAGCGCCTGCTTGAAGGGTCCGGTGGCGTGCGGCTCGTTCATCGGGGTGCCCCCGAGCCGCGCGATGGCCTCGTTCAGGTCGCGGATATGCCGCTCGTGGTCGAGCCGGAAGCCCGCGATCTGGTTGGCGTGGTCGCGGTCCTGCAGCCTCTCGATGGCGATGTCGTACGCGCCGATGGCGTCGTGGTCGAGCTGGAGGAGGTCGTTGAGCGCATCCAGGACTTCCGAGGTCTCGGGAGTCCTGGCCTCCGTCTGACCGGTCGTTTGAGTATCCAACGCGTCCTCCTTGGGGTGCTGGGTTCCGGTGCCGTCGGCGTCCGCGCCGGGGCACCCGCTTCGATTCCGTACCAGTCCGGGACCCCTAGCAGCGTGCCGAAGAGCCGTCGGGGGGAAAACGACCGCCATGCAGTATCCATTCCAGCGACCGGGGGAATGGACCGTCCTCCGGGGAGGTCGCCCACGGCCCCGCAGACCGGCCCCGCCCGCGCCTCCGGGCCCGGAGCGAGAGCGGTTTTTCCCAGTGCCGGAGCGCCCCTCCGCTGCCGGACGCCACCCCGCGCGCCGGCCGGGCACACCCGTTGCACGCCCGAAGGGACTCCACCGCGGATCCTGACCGGCACCGCACCTCGCGGCTGAGGAACGGCGCCGCGCACGGTACACGTTCACGGGAGCACCACGATGACGGCACTGCGACGCAGCCCCCTGCTGCTGCTCTTCCTGCTCCTTCCCGGGTGCGCCACCCTGGGACAGATCATCCAGCCCCCGCGCTTCGAGGTGGCCCGGGACCGCCAGGCGGAGCTCCGCCTCCTGGGACCCAGCGCCAGCCGGCCGCTGGGAGGCGCGGCGGTCCGCCTCTGGGCGAGGGTGCAGAACCCCAACCCGCTGGGCCTCACCCTCTCCACCCTGGCGGGAGGTCTGCTCCTGGAGGGGCGCCAGGCGGCGCGCGTGGACTTTCCCCTCGGGGTACCGCTGCAGCCGGGGCAGGAGACCGTGATTCCGATCGAGGTGGGGATCAGCTTCGCCGACGTCCCGGAGCTGGCGGGCGTGCTCACCCGCGCCATCACCGGCGCACCGATCAACTACCAGCTCGACGGGACGGTGGGGGTGGACGCCGGCCCTCTCGGCCAGCCCACCTTCGGGCCGATGACACTGCTGCGCGGAGACGTGAGGGTGACACGGTAGGGATGGGTGGAGGGAGACCCATAGTGGTATCGTGGGTCTCCGGAGCGGCCCCTCGCAGCGAGCCAACCCTTCCCGATCGACTCATGCGCTACGCCCTGATCTCCGACGTCCACGCCAACCTCCCTGCCCTGGAGGCCGTGCTGGACGACATCCGCGGCCGCGCCGGCGTGGACGGCACCTGGCACCTGGGAGACCTGGTGGGCTACGCCCCCTGGCCCAATGAGACCGTGGCCCTCCTCCGCGACCGGGGGATCCAGGGAGTCTGCGGGAACTACGACTCCACCGTGGCTACCGACTACGAACACTGCGGGTGCCGGTACGAGGACCCCCGCCAGGAGGAGCTCGCCCACGCGAGCTACGAGTGGACACGGCGGCACGTGAGCCCGGAGACGAAACGATACCTGTGCTCCCTCCCCTTCCGCCTGGACCTGCGCCCACTCGGCGGCCACCTCCCCGGCCCCCGCGTGATCCTGGTGCACGGAACGCCGACGCTGAATACGCTCTACTGGACGGAGGACCGCTCGGATTCTTTCTGCCTGCAGATGGCCGGGCACGCCGGCGCGCGTGCTGGGGACACGGTCTGCTTCGGCCACACGCACCGGCCCTGGCACCGCGTAGTGGAGGGGATCCACTTCGTAAACACCGGCTCGGTGGGACGCCCCAAGGACGGAGACTGGAGGGCGGGCTACGTGCTCCTGGAGACGGACGAGCGGGGCGGCGTGGCGGGCGTGGAATTCGTGCGGGTGGAGTACGACCTGCAGCACGCCGTGGATGGGATCCTGCGCAGCGGCCTCGCCGACGAGTTCGCCGCGTACCTGCAGTCGGGAGGGAAGTCTCTCACGCTGGAGTAGGGCATGGCGACGTCGGCGGGCACATGACGCCCCGGAACAGAGTCGCGGAGCCCCTACGGCAGTGGAAACGCGCAGGGGGAGCGACTCCGGTCGCTCCCCCCGAACCGCTGTCCCGCATCCGCCCGGTCCGTTATTCCTGGTCGTGCGTCGCGCCGGCCAGGATCCCCACCGCGCGCGAGCAGGAATGACAGTAAAGCGCCGCCGCGTACTCCCCCTCCGGATCGGTCACCGAGGCGAACCCGTTGGGATCGATCTCCGGCTCGATGAAGGCGAGCACCTCGATCTGGTCCGGGCCGCACCGGGGGCAGGGGACGTTGGACGGATCCTTCCGATACGCCATGAGCAGTTCCAGGGCTTCGGCATCCGAGAAGGGCCCCTTGGGCTGCGGGAGCGTCGCCTCGATCAGATTGCGGATGCGGTTCATGTTGCCTCCTCGGTCTTTATGGGGCAGCGGACTCCGCGCCCTGTCCGCCCTGCTGTCGATCCCGTGTACGGGGAGGCAGTTGCAAACCCCGTTCCAAAATCCAGCCGTGGGGAGACACGCCCAAATTCATGTGTGGAAAACAGATACGGGGGAAGGGCGGACGAAGAACCAGCGCTTTCACGGGGAGTCGGGAAAGGTGCGCCACCGGATCCGGGGAGCGCTTCCGGCAGGCTGTACCCGGTAGAGGGGGTGTTCAGGAACGCAAAGACCCGGCCATGCAGCCGGGTCCTTGTGCGTCGGGAGTGGAGGACGCGATCAGTTCGCGGCGGCGGTGGGGCGCAGCGTCCGCTCGAACAGCTCCAGGATCCGACGGTACTCGTCGGTCCAGGACTCCGGGCGGACGAAGGCGTGGTCCTCCACCGGGTACACCGCCAGCTCCCAGTTGGTCTTCCCCAGCTCGATCAGCCGCTGCGTCAGCCGGACCACGTCCTGGAAGTGGACGTTGACGTCCATCATCCCGTGGGCGATCAGCAGGTCCCCCCGGAGACCCTGGGCGAAGTAGATGGGCGACGAGCGCCGGTACGCCTCCGGGTCGTCCTGCGGCTGGTTCAGGATCCGCGAGGTGTACCCGTGGTTGTAGTGTGCCCAGTCGGTCACGGAGCGCAACGCGGCCCCGGAGCGGAACACGTCCGGCTCGGTGAACATCCCCATCAGGGTGATGAAGCCGCCGTAGGAGCCTCCATAGATCCCCACGCGCTTCGGATCGATCCCCTCGTTCTGCACCAGCCAGCGGACCCCGTCCACCTGGTCGGTCAGGTCCTTCCCCCCCATGTGGCGGTAGATCCCCGTCCGCCACCGGCCCCCGTACCCCGCCGAGCCGCGGTAGTCCACGTCCAGTACGGTGTACCCGCGGGACGCCAGGAGGTGATGGAACATGTACTCCCGGAAGTAGGTGCTCCACCCGCGGTGGGCGTTCTGCAGGTACCCCGCCCCGTGGACGAAGAGGACCGCGGCGCCGTTGGGCCGCGCGCCCAGCTCACGCGGACGGAAGATACGGGCGTATACCGTGGCTCCGTCGCGCGCCGGGAAGGTGATCACCTCCGGGCGGATCCACGGCCCGCGGCGGAACTCCGCGGTGGTGGACTCCGTCACCCGGCGCGCCGTCGCGCCCGGACGGTTCGGTATCAGGTACAGCTCCGGTGGGCGGTTGGCCACCGAGTGGAGCACCGCCACGTTCCGGCCGTCGGGGGAGACGATGGATTCGCTCCACCCCTCCAGCGGGGTGATCCGCGTCCGCCGCCCGCCGGCCGCCGGCACCGTGTACAGGCTCCGCTCCCCGGGGTGCGTCTCGCTGGTGGTCAGGAAGAAGGTGCGCCCGTCCGGGGAGAGCTGCACGTCCGTCACCTCCCACTCGCCCGAGGTGACGGCTGTGGCCTCCCCCCCGGCGGCGGGGACAGTGTACAGGTGGGCGTAGCCGGAGCGCTCGGAGACGAAGTACACCCGCCCGTCCGGGAGCCATGCGGCGGTGAAGATCCCCGGCCCCCCGACCCAGGCGTCGTCGCGCAGGTGGTCCACCGTGGTCAGCTTCCCGTCCGGCCCTACGGTGTAGATCCAGCGGTCCTTGTAGTCGAAGGGGATCCCGATCAGCAGCGCACGGTCCTCCCCCGGCGCCCACCCCTGCGAAGTCAGCGTGATCCTGCGGTTCGCGGATTCCGGCTGGAGCCAGGTGGTCTTCCCGGTTGCCAGCTCCACCAGCGCCATCCGCTGCCCCTGCTGCACGTCCCCCACCTTGGAGCGGACGTTGACGGGCTCGGTGTACCCGCTCTCGGTGACGAAGTTGGGGACCAGCGTCTGCCGCTCCTCCACCCGGTCGTTGACCCCCAGGAGGAGGTAGCGCCCGGAGGGGGAGACCTCGGCGGAGGCGACGGAGCCGTTCCTCCCCAGGTACAGCGGGCGGACCGTGGTGCGGACGGAGTCCCGCGCCTCGCGGTGCCGGCGTTCCGCCACCCGGTCGCGGATCACGTCGAAGAGCTCCGTCTGCTGCTCCTCCAGGTGTCTCCGCTGTCCCTCTGCCGGCTTCCTCTGAGGCTGGTCCTCCGTGCGGATGTCGGTGAGCTGGCGGATCGGCCCGCCCTCCACCGGCACCGCGAACACGTTGCTCCCGGACAGGAAGTACACCGTGCGCGCGTCTCCGGAGAGGTGCGGGGAGCGCTCACGGACCGGGGTGTCGGTGATCCGCCACTCCCTCCCGGTGGTATCCACCACGTAGATGTCGCCGCTGCGCTCCACGGCGCGCCGGCGCCGATCGGCGGACCAGCGCCCGGCCACCGGGGGGGCAGTCCGGTCGGCAACGGAATCGGCGAGCCGTTGTGGCGTCCCGCCTCCCACCGGCACCCGGTACACGGAGGTGGTGGTGTCGCGGCTCTCGGGGTCGCGCCAGCGGAAGTACACCCAGCGCGAGTCCTCCGACCAGCGCACCTCGTTGGGGGAGCGGCCCACCAGCCCCTCCCCGCGCATGATGTTACGGACGGACAGGTCGAAGGCCCCGGGGTTCGCCGCCGCGGGGGCAGACTGCGGGGTCTGCGCCCCCGCCGGCACGAGTGCGGCGGAGGCCAGGAACAGAGCAAACGGGTACATCGCGCCGGACAGAAAGTGTCGTGGCATCGGGAGTCCTCTGGCTGGGAAGCGAAGAGATGCTGGACGGGCCAGTAGTATGCAGATTGAGGGGTGAAGGATCCATTCCGGGCGCGAACTCGTCAAGAGACCACGGCCCGCGCTCTTGACGCGCGCGGCTTCCCGCCGCGTATATTTGCGCCACGTCACGCGTTTCCCGGCCGCCGGCGCGGCCGCTGCCACCCATCGCTCGCCCGCCGGTCCCCTGGTGCTCCGCCGCTCAAGACTCGCGCTCGCCACCCTGCTCCTGACCGCCTGCCCGACCGCCGGGATGCACAGGCTGGACGTGGGTTTCACGCTCGCCGCGGAACCGGTGGCGGCTACCCCGGGCGACACCGTGCTCCTGACCGCCGCCGTCACGAACACCGCCGACGAGCCCGTGACACTGGAGTTCGGCGGCGCGTGCCGGCTGGTCTTCTACGTCGTCGATGCGGAGGGGAGAGCCGTCCACCCGCGGGGGGAAAGGTCACGGTGCGCCGTGGTCGGCGCCCCGGCCGCGCCCCCGCTCCGGCTGCAGCCGGGGGAGACCTGGCGCGAGACCGGCACCTGGATCGTGCGCGACGCCGCAGGTCGCCCCCTCCCTGAGGGGGACTACACCGCCTACGTGATCCTGGAGGAGCACTACCTGGTGCGCGGCGGCCGGCGCGATCTGAAGCTGGCGCACCGCTCCAACGAGGTGCCGCTCCGCGTCCGGTAGGCTGCTGGCCCCACCTGCCTCGCCTCGGTCTCGCCATCCTCTCCCAATTCCGATCTGAGAGAGGGAGGCAACGGCGGGATATCCAGGTCTGCCAGGTAGTTGCGTGAGGAATGTGCGCCCGAAGGGCGAGACCCGGCGGCAGTTTGCGGGGGGCACGCCCCACCCTTGCTGTTCAACAGCAGTTTTGCAGGCCAGCCCTCAGATCCAATTCTGTCGCCGGAAGTACAGGAACAGCACCGACCCCACCCCCAGCATCACCCCCAGCGCCCACGCGTAGCCGAGGCGCCAGTGCAGCTCCGGCATCCGGTCGAAGTTCATCCCGTACACCCCCGCGATCCAGGCCATCGCCATCAGGATGATCGACCAGGCCGCCATCACCCGCATGGTCTGGTTCAGGCGGTTGGAGGCGGCCGAGAGGTAGGCGTCCACGGCCGCCGCCAGGAGCTCGCGCATGGAGTCGATCTCCTCCGTCACCCGCATGACGTGGTCGTGCACGTCCTGGAAGTACGGAAGGAGCTCCGGGCGGAGGAAGGGGAGATCCCGCCGCAGGAGGCGGGTCAGGAGATCCCGCTCCGGCGCCACCACCTTGCGGAAGAGGGTCAGCTCGCGGCGCAGCGAGAGCACCGACTGCATCCGCTCCTCCTCGGTGCCGGTGAGCATCGCCTCCTCGACGTCCTCCACCCGCTCCGAGAAGTGGTCGAGCACCGGGAAGTACTCGTCCACGATGTTGTCCAGCAGGGCGTGCGCCAGGGCGCCTGTGTCCGCCAGCCTCCCGGGCGCCGCCCGCCACCGCGCCAGCACCTCGGTGAGCACGTCCACCCGCTGGTCGTGGACCGTCACCACGAACCGCTCCCCCACGAAGACGTGCAGCTCGGTGAGCGCCATCCGCTGGCGGTCGGGATTGATCCGCGCCGCGTACAGCACCATGAAGAAGTAGCCGGAGTAGCGGTCCACCTTGGGGCGCTGCCGGCCGCGGACGCAGTCCTCCACGGCCAGGGGGTGGAACCCCAGGTCGTGGCGGAGGAAGTGGGCCTCGGCCTCGCCGGGGCTCACGATGTCCAGCCAGATGATCTCCTCCGTCTTCTCCTCCACGCCGGGGCCGCAGCGCTCCCGGAAGGCGCGCACCGCCTCCTCCGGGGAGACCGCGTGGATCCCCGAGGGCCCGGAGGCGTAGGCGTGCACCCGCGACCGGGCTTCCGGGGCGTCGATGCTGAGGCCGGTGGCGAAGTCCAGCTCCTGTCTAGCGGACACGTCTGCGCTCGTAGGAAGGGATGGTGTCCGTCACGACCGCCGCCGCCATCTCGAACACCCCGAAGGCGACGTGCGGGATCCACACCCGCTCGTCGAAGCCGAAGACCCAGGGAGAGGCCGCCAGGAGGATCCCGCTGATCCCGTCCAGCCAGAGGTGGACGGTCATCTGGAGCTCCCGCGCCACCCCCAGCTCGTAGTCGGTGAGGAGGCTGTAGATCACCGTCCCCACCCCCAGCACCACCGGCACCCACGTCTCCGCACCACCCCGGTGGAACCCCAGGAGCCAGGGAGAGGCGATCAGCAGCGCGCTCACGAGGTAGTCCAGCACGCCGTGGATCCGGGTGGGCAATCGCAGCATCGGGGCTCCTCCTCGACGGGAATCTCACGGTTCGGGCGCGGGGCTCCGCGGGCTTCGCCGTGGCCGGGTGCAAGCCCCGCGCCCGCGCTACCGCCAGACCTCCAGCACCCCCGTGGTATCCGCCCCCGCGAACGCGCCCGGGTGGAACGCGGCGGCCAGCGCCTCGATCCCCCCGACCACCCGCGGACCGGAGCGGCTGAAGTAGGCGCTGTTCCCCACCCATGCTCTCCCCCCGCCGATCAGGTCTCCCGCGAAGCCGCGCAGCCGCTCCCGGCTACGTTCCGCGTCAGCGCGGGCCTGCTCCAGGGTGTATCCACAGGGGAGGAGGAGCAGCAGCTCCGGCCGGAGCCCCTCCACCCGGCTCCAGGGCACCTCCACCGAGTGCCCCCCCGCCGTGCCCAGGAGCCCCTCGCCCCCCGCCGCCTCGATCATCTCCGGGACCCAGTGCCCCGGCGCGAACGGGGGCTCCAGCCACTCCAGCGCCAGCACCCCCGGCCGGGAGCGGTCTGCCACCCGCTCCCGTACCCGGTCGATCCGGTCGCGCAGCCGGGCGACCGTCTCCTCCCCACGCCGTGGCTCCCCCACGGCCCCGGCCACGGCGCGCACCGTGTCCAGGATTCCGTCCAGGGTGTGCGCGTCCAGCGACAGCACCTCGGGCCGCCCCGGGAGCTCCGCCACCGCGTCCAGCACCGACCCCGTGGGGACGGCGCACACCTCGCACACCGCCTGGGTAAGCACCAGGTCCGGCCGCAGCTCCCGCAGCCGTTCCCGGTCCACCTCGTACACGCTCCCGTGCTCCTCCATGCAGCGGCGCACCTCCGCGTCGATCTCCCCGCTGGTCAGCCCCGCGGGATCGAAGCGGGTGCGGCTGGCGCGGGGGAGGCGGAGCGCTTCCGGGGGATAGTCGCACTCGTGCGAGATCCCCACCAGCCGGTCCTGGAGCCCCAGCTCGTAGACGATCTCCGTGGCGCTGGAAAGGAGCGAAACGATCCTCAACCTTCCTCCTGGACTGGTTTGCGCGCCCGTACCAAATGAGCACGCCGGGGGTGCCCGCGCAACGCCCCGGACAGCTTGCTGGGCGGCGGGAGAGGGTCTACCTTTCCGCGCCCGTTCACCCGAGCCGAGCCCCGTCCATGCAGATCATCCGCGAGCCGCGCGTCACCGTCATCGCCAGGCAGCAGTTCCTCTATCCCGACCACATCCGCTGGCGGAGCGACAGCGAGGTGGCGGGGGAAGTGGTGGCCGAGTTCGCGGGGCGCCTCTGTTACTTGAGCTTCGGGCAGGATGCGGGGCTGGAGGGGGGACACCGGACCATCCCCGGGCGCACCACCAACGAATCGTACCTGGCCAACATCCTCAAGACCAAGCACGGCAGCGTGCTGGAGCACGCCGTGTGGACTTTCCTCTTCGAGGGAGTGAGCCGCTCCCTGACCCATGAGCTGATCCGGCACCGGGCCGGGATGGGGTATTCGCAGCTCAGCCAGCGGTACGTGGACGAATCGGAGATCGGGTTCGTCCTCCCCCCCGAGATCGAGGAGGGGACTCCGGAGTTCGACACCTGGACGGCGGCGTGCGGGGCCTCCCTGGAGTCGTACCGCAGGCTCCTGGAAGACCTCACCGACCGGGTCGGCGACGACGGGCCCGCCACCATGCGGAAGAAGCGCGCCCGGCAGGCGGCACGCGCCGTGCTGCCCAACTGCGCCGAGACCAAGATCGTGGTGACGGGGAATGCCCGCGCCTGGCGCCACTTCGTGGAGATGCGCGGGAGCCCGTCGGCCGACGTGGAGATCCGCCGCCTGGCCGTCGAGGTCCTGCGTCTCCTCCAGCGCGAGGCCCCACACATCTTCGGGGATATGCATTCCATCCCACAGCCGGACGGGACCGCAACGGTGGAAACGCCGAACAGCAAGGTCTGAGCGTCGCTGCGGCTGGCGACCCCGCTCGGGTTGACCATCGATGGAGCGAAGATTAGGTTTTGCCTCGAACGATCGTTCGAACGAAGTGCTCGACAGCTCGGCAACGAAGGGACCTGACCGGCCCGGCACCCGCTCCGGCCATGTCCATGAACCAGGGAAAGGACCGACCATGGCCCGATACAGCGACGAAGAGCTGAAGCAGAAGGTCCAGAACGGGTTCATCGTCGAGTACCCGGACGAGATGACGGAGGGGTACCGGAGCGCCCTGATCGTGCAGCTCCTGGTGCAGGCGGACACGGAGCTGATCTCGGCGCCCGCGTACTTCGGCGCCGCGAAGGACGCCCCGTCCACCAACACCATGGTCTCGGCCACGGCGATCATCCAGGACGAGCTGGCGCACGCCAACATCGCCTACCGCCTCCTGGAGGACCTGGGGATGGACAAGGAGCAGCTGGTGTACGGGCGGCAGCCGCACGAGTTCAAGCACCCCTATGGCTTCGACCACCCGCTGGAGAACTGGGCTGAGCTGGTGGTGGCCAACGGTTTCTACGACCGCGCCGGGATCACCCTCCTGGGCGACGTGTTCCGGAACACCTCGTACGGCCCGCTGAAGCGCGCCCTGGTCAAGGTGGACCAGGAGGAGACCTTCCACCTCCGCCACGGCGAGATGTGGATGAAGCGCCTGGCCACGGCCGGAGGCGAGGCCAGGGAGAAGGTGCAGCGCGCGGTGGACTGGATGTTCCCCATGGCGGTGGAGTGGTTCGGGCTCCCCGACACCATGAAGCGGCACTCCGGGCAGCTGGAGTACCGGCTCAAGGGGATGAGCAACGACGAGCTGCGCCAGACCTGGATGAAGTCCACCGTCCCTCTCTGCGAGTCCATCGGGATCCGGGTCCCCTCGCACTGGAGCGAGGAGGAGCAGAAGTTCGTGCTGGAGTACCCCTTCCCCTGCGAGTACGACGAGGACGAGAAGCGCTGGCTCTTCGACGAGGGGGAGATCTCCTGGAACCAGGTGTTCGAGCGCTGGAAAGGTCGGGGCCCGCGGAACCGCGCCTACGTGGAGATGATCCAGGAGGGGCGCGCCTTCCGGCAGATGCTGGAGGCGGCGTGATGGCGCCCTTCTGCTCGGATGACGCGGGCGCCGGGACCCTCGTGGGCCTCACCGCCCCCGCGGATGGCGCGCCGGCCCCGGCCGACGCGCGGACCGCGCGCCTCTGGGAGGCGCTGCGGGAGGTGAACGACCCGGAGATCCCGATCTCCCTGGTGGACCTGGGTCTGATCTACGACGTGCGCGCCGACGGCGCGGCGGTGGACGTGGACCTCACCTTCACCGCCACCGCCTGTCCCTGCATGGCCTTCATCCGCTCCGACATCGAGGAGCGGCTCCTCCGCGAGGAGGGAGTGGAGCAGGTCCGCATCCACGAGGTGTGGACCCCCCCCTGGACGCGGGAGCGGATCACTCCCGAGGGCCGGCGGCGCCTGAAGGAGATGGGCGTCTCCCTGTGAGGCGCCCCCTCACCATTCGCAGCGACCGAGATCGATGAAAGAGCCCGTGTACGAAGTCTTCGCCCGCAAGACGCGCGAGGAGCCGCTCCGGCACATCGGCTACGTCAACGCCATGGACGGAGACCTGGCGCGCGTCTACGCCTGGAAGACCTACGACGAGCAGAACTGGTTCGAGATGTGCGTGGTGCCCCGGGCGCAGATCCTCCCGGTGAACCGCCACGAGTCCTCCTTCCTCCCCGCCCCCCCCGCGGACGAGGCGGTGGTCCATTCCCGCGCGGTGGCGTCGTACGGCGGCTCCGAGATGGCCGGCGGAGGTGTCCGATGAGCACCGTCGCCGCGCCGGGCACGGCCTTCGAAAGGGCGGACGCCCTCCCCGGCGACGTCCGCGCCCCGCTCCGCGACCTGATCCTGGTTCTGGCGGACAGCAAGCGGCTCCTGGGGATCCGCTACTCCGACTGGATGCTCGGCGCCCCCTCGCTGGAGGCGGGGATCTCCGCCTCCTCCATGGCGCAGGACGAGTGGGGGCACGGGCGGCTGACCTACGCCCTCCTCGGCGAGTTCGGCGACGAGCCCAAGGCGCTGGAGCACGAGCGGGAGGCGTCGGAGTACCGCAACCCGGAGGCGCTGGACCGCCCCGTCCGCTCCTGGAGCGAGCTGGTGGCCCTCGCTCTGCTGGTGGACACCGCGCTGGCCGTGCAGTACGAGGCGCTCGTGGATTCCCGCTACACCCCGGTCCGCAACCGGGTGCAGAAGCTCCTGGACGAGGAGGCGTTCCACTTCCAGTACGCTGCCGGGTGGGCGCGCGGGCTGGGAAAGAGCGCGCAGGTGCGCGGCGAGCTGCGCGACGCCGTGGCCTCCCTCCTCCCGCAGACCCTGCGCTGGTTCGGGCGCGCCGAAGCCGCTGAGCGGCTGGTGCAGGAAGGGATCGTCCGCGCGCGACCGGACGCGCTCCGCGAGCGCTTCCTGTCGTGCATCGGACCGGTGCTGCAGGACGCGGGGCTCGCCGGGGAGCTGGGGGTGGGCGAGCGGGACGGGAGGTGGAGCTGGAGCGGGGAGATCGGCTGGGAGGGGTGGGACGACACCACCCGGCGGGCGGGGGGGAGCGGCCCGGACGAGGAGACCATCGCCCGGGTCCGCGGCGACAAGAACCGCGCGCTGTTGATGGACTGATGTACGGAGCCAGCCGCGCCCGCCGGACCGAGGGAACCCTCCCGGAGTCGGTCCCCTGCGCCTTCTGCGACGGGAACGAGACGGAGCTGGTGAACCCCTTCGGGGGGCAGCTCTCCGTGGCCCAGTACTGGTGCCGGAAGTGCCGCACCGCCTTCGAGTACATCAAGTGGGGGAAGCCGGATTCGAGGGAGTAGGACCCTTCGATATCGCGGACGAGGGGGGTGCCCGCGTGGGCACCCCCCTCGTCTTACGTGGTGCAGTACCTTCGAGAAGAATCTCGACTATAATGCAGGAGCCGCGCTCGCCGCTGCACTCGATGAGCTCGCACAGGAGGATCTGGAGATGCATCCGCCGACCGAGGAGGTCCCTGATGAGCGCCACCCCGGCACCCCCCGCCTGCTCCACGTCCTGAACGGAGACGCGACCGCGCACAAGCTGCGGCACTCCGGCGTCCCCGGCACCCTGGCCGTCTGGGCGGACGTGCTGCACGAGGGACCCGTTCCTCCCGACGACTCCATGGAGGAGTGGCTCCGGGTGCGGGCGCGCTTCATCGCCGGGTGCGGCTGGGCCAGCTTCGAGGAGGCGCTCCGGCGCCACCGGGAATGGCAGAGCGTCCTGGAAACGTTCCGGGAGTACGACGAGGTGGTCCTCTGGTTCGAGCACGACCTCTTCGACCAGCTCCTCCTGGTGCGGCACCTCGACTGGTTCGACCGCCAGGAGATGAACGGGACGAAGCTGAGCCTGATCTGCATCGGCTCGTACCCGGGCGTCGAGGACTTCGTGGGCCTCGGCCAGCTCTCCCCGGACCAGCTCGCCTCCCTTCTCGACACGCGCCGGCCGGTGACGAGCCGCCAGACCCGGCTCGCCCGGGAAGCCTGGCGGGCCTTCACCTCCCCCGATCCCCTGCGTATCGAGCGGCTGCTCCGGGGCGACACCTCCGCGCTCCCGTTCCTGGAAGGCGCGCTGTGGCGCTTCCTCCAGGAGTATCCCTCGGTGCGCGGCGGCCTCCCCCGCACGGAGCGGCAGCTCCTGGAGGCGCTCGCCGGAGGGCCCCTCACCCCGGTGGCGCTCTTCCACGAGAACCAGCGCAGGGAGGAGCGGATCTTCATGGGCGACTCCACGGTCTGGCTGCGCGTCCGCGGTCTCGCAGGCGGGCCCGCTCCGCTGGCGGAGATGGAGGTGGGAGAGGCCGGGACGCAGCTCCCGGAAGGGACGGTGCGGCTCACCCCGGCGGGGCGGGCAGTGCTGGAGGGCCGGGAGGACTGGGTGCGGCTCGGGGGGGTGGACCGGTGGCTGGGAGGCGTCCACCTTCACGGCGGGGAGGTTCGCTGGCGCTGGGACGACGCCAGCGGGGGGCTCGTGAACGCGGACGGCGCCACGGCGTAGACCGACCGGGGAGCGCTTCAGACCCTCAGGCGTACACCCCCTCCTCCACCGTCTCGCCCAGCGGCATCGCGGTGTCCCGGGAGCGCAGCGCGTCCTCGGCGGCGGCGTCCACCTCCTCGCTGATCCGCGCCTCGATCTCCTCCAGGCGGGAGCGGGAGATCCCCTCCTCCTCCAGCCACGTCTCGTACAGTCCCACCGGGTCGCGCTTCCCCCAGCGGGCGAACCACTCCGCGTCGAAGAGCGAACGCGCCTCGCGCTCGTCGTGGGTGGCGTGCCCCCCCATGCGGAAGGTGTCGGCCACCAGGAGCGTCACCCCCTCCCCCGCCCGCGCCCGCCCGGCGGCGATCTTCGTGGCCGCCCAGGCGTCCAGCACATGGTTCCCGTCGAAGCTCCCCCCCGCCACCCCGTACATCGCCGGCCAGTCGTCGAAGGAGCCGATCCCCCCCTGCTCCAGCCGGG
>DATAAL010000496.1:0-5801 GCA_036260145.1 Longimicrobiaceae bacterium
TGCGCTGGAGCCCCTCCGCGATGTCCGGGCTGTCTTCTACCAGGAGTATGCGGTGCATGGCGGAATCCGGTGTTCGTGGGTTACGGCGAAGAAGCTATCGCGGATACCGGGGCGCGGCATGGGTAGGTTGACCCAGGCCCTCACCCGGCGGCCCGAGAGCCGCCACCCTCTCCCGGCTCCGGGAGAGGGGAGCAACGGCTGGATCTCTCGGCCAGGTAAGTAGTTGCGTGAGGGATGACGGCCCGAAGGGGCGAGACCCCACGGCGGTATCGTGGGGGCTCGACTCCGTTAGCCAGCGTAGTGTGCTGGGTTACGGAGCCGCAGCCCGACCCCCGCGCCCGCGGGGGGCACGCCCAACCAAGCCGTTGCCGTTCAAAGCCGTTCTACTCGAAGGCGAAAGACTCACGCCATCGGGTGCCGGTAGTCCGCCGAGTACCGCCCGGTCAGGTGATGCTCCAGCTGCCGCTCGATGTCGGTGAGCAGCGACGACGCCCCGAAGCGGAACCGCTCCGGCTTCAGGTACTCCGTCCCCAGCTCCTCCTTCATCATCAGCATCCACTCCAGCGACTGCTTGGCGGTGCGGATCCCCCCGGCCGGCTTGAACCCCACCCGGTGCCCGGTGCGCTCCAGGTAGTCGCGGATGCAGCGCACCATGGTGAGCCCCACCGGCATCGTGGCGTTCTGGCTCTCCTTGCCGGTGGAGGTCTTGATGAAGTCCGCCCCCGCCATCATGCACACCAGCGACGCCCTGGCTACGTTGCGGAGCGTCGCCAGCTCCCCGGTGGCCAGGATGGTCTTGAGGTGCGCCGGACCGCACGCCTCGCGGAAGGCGCGCACCTCGTCGTACAGGGCACTCCAGTTCCCGGTGAGCACGTGGGCGCGGGTGATGACGATGTCGATCTCGGCCGCCCCGGCCTCCACCGAGGCGTGGATCTCCTCCACCCGCTGCCGGAAGGGGGAGAGCCCCGCCGGGAAGCCGGTGGACACCGCCGCCACCGGGATCCCCGTCCCGCGCAGCGCATCCACCGCCGTCTCCACCAGGGTGTGGTACACGCACACCGCCGCGGTGTGGATGGGGAGGTGGGCCACCCCCAGCCCCTCCAGGATCTCGGGGCTCACCGGCTGCCGCGCCTTGGCGCAGAGCCGCCGCACCCGCCCGGGGGTGTCGTCGCCGGAGAGGGTGGTCAGGTCCATCAGCGTGACGGCCCGGAGGAGCCACGCCGCCTGCCACTCCTTCTTCACCGTGCGGCGCGTCCCGATGGTGGCCGCGCGGCGCTCCACCGCGCTGCGGTTCACCCGCACCTCGGCCACCCAGTCCAGGTCCAGCGGCGTTCCGGGGTTCCGCTCCTCGTGCGGGGAGGCGGGCTCGCTCCGGCGGGTGGGCACCGCGACCAGCTTCTTCTTGGGTGTGGTAGCCATGCGTCTGTCCAGTTCGTCGACGGGGTCCGATGCGGAACAAGATATGCTCTCTCGTCCGCCGTCGCCAACCCGCCAGCCATGCACCGGGGGCACGCCATGCGGATCACCGCCGTCTTCTGGGACCTGGGCGGGGTGCTGCTCAGCAACGGGTGGGATCGCGAGCAGCGCGCGGCGGCCGTCGCCCGCTTCGGGGTTGACGCGGAGGAGTTCGAGGACCGCCATCGCGAGACGGCCGCCGCGCTGGAGACCGGGCGCTGCACCCTGGACGACTACCTGCGCGCCACCGTCTTCCACGCGCCGCGCGACTTCACCCCCGCCGAGTTCCGCGCCTTCGTCCTGGCGCAGTCCACGGCCTTCGAGCCCTGTCTGGAGGTGGTGGACCGGCTCGCCGCGCGGGGGCGCTACCTGCTGTGCACCATCAACAACGAGTCGCGCGAGCTGAACGAGTACCGGATCGCGCACTTCGGGCTCCGCCGCCGCTTCACCGCCTTCTTCTCCTCCTCGTTCCTGGGGGTGATGAAGCCGGACCCACGGATCTACCGGGCCGCCCTGGAGGTCACCCAGCGCGCCCCCGGCGAGGCGGTGTTCGTGGACGACCGTGAGCAGAACCTGGAGCCCGCCCGCGCCCTGGGGATGCGCACCCTGCACTTCCGGGGGGAGGAGGGGCCGGAGGTGCTCCGTCGGGGGCTGGCGGCGCTGGGGGTGGAGGTATGAATCCCGGGGAGTCGAGGATGTACGCCGAGCTGGCGCCCTGGTGGCCCCTGCTCTCGGCTCCGGCCGAGTACGAAGAGGAGGCGGCGTTCTACCGGGAGGTGCTGCTGGGTGCCTGCGAGGGATCGCCGCACACACTCCTGGAGCTGGGGAGCGGCGGGGGAAACAACGCCTCCCACCTGAAGGCGCGGTTCCGGATGACGCTGGTGGACCGCTCTCCCGGGATGCTGGAGGTGAGCCGCCGGCTCAACCCGGAGTGCGAGCACGTGGAGGGCGACATGCGCACGGTCCGGCTGGGCCGCGAGTTCGACTGCGTGTTCGTCCACGACGCGGTGATGTACATGACCACCGAGCCCGACCTGCGGAGCGCAATCGAGACCGCCTGGGTACACTGCCGGCCCGGAGGCGCCGCCCTCTTCGCCCCGGACCATCTCCGGGAGAACTTCCGGCCTTCCACCGACCACGGCGGACATGACGGGGAGCGGGAGGGGCTGCGCTATCTGGAGTGGACGTGGGACCCGGATCCCGCGGACACCACCTACGTGGTGGACTACGCCTACCTGCTCCGGGAGAGCGACGGCTCGGTGCGCGTGCTGCACGACCGGCACGTGGAGGGACTCTTCTCCCGGAACGACTGGCTGCGCCTCCTTCGCGAGACGGGGTTCGAGCCGAGCGTGGTCCCCTTCGACCACTCGGAGCTGGAGCCCGGCACGTACGAGATCTTCGTAGCGAAGAAGCCGAAGGGCGGCCGATGACGCCCTCACCCGGCGGCCTGAGAGCCGCCACCCTCTCCCGAGTCTGGGAGAGGGGAGTAAAACAACGGCAGGGTCTCTCCCACTGGAGGGATCCTGCCGTTGCGTAGTTACGTGAGGGGATGACGGCCCGAAGGGGCGAGACCCCGCGTAGTGTGCGGGGGCACGCCCGAACCCGCAGCTCAAAAGCAGTTCAACCGTAGATCAGCCTATCTCTGCAGCGGCCGGGTCACGTCCACCGTCCTCCCGCAGATCGTCCCCTTCACCGTGCGCGTCTTAGCGGCCGGGTCGAAGGTGGAGGTGATGTCCACGGTGCACGACCCCGAGCGCCCGTCGCTGGCCTTCCAGGTGAAGCCGCCCTTCTGCGTGGTGGTCTGCGGACCGCTGGGGGCTCCGCCGACGATCTTCTGGTTGGACCGGATGGCGATGTTCGGGTTGCCGTTCACCGTGATGGTCCCGCCGTTCCGCGTCGGGAAGGCGCAGCTCGCCTGTGTCTTGGTGGCGTTGGTCTCGGCGGTGAGCGAGCGCGCGGCGCGGTCCACCTCTCCCTTAATGGTCCCGCTCATCGTCACCGAGCCGCCCCTCGGGCAGGCATGGGTGCGGTTGAAGGTGACGTCGATGGGGACCGGAGCCGCGGCGGCCGGTGCCTCCGTCCCCCCCGCGGAGAACGACGGGGAGAGCCCGAGCGCGCCACCCAGGACGGCATAGGTCATCGCATCAAACTCGTCCGCCAGGAGGGCGGCCTCGCCCGCACTGAGGGTGGTGTCTTCCGGCACGACCGCGGACTTCTCGCACCCGGCGGCGACCAGGGCCGCAGCGGCGAGGGTGAGGAGGGTGTTTCTGGTCATGGTGGCAGATCTCCGGTCGAGGGTCCGAAAGTGGATACAGCCGGGGACGGCCGGGCGTTGGATAGGAAAAGTTAAGGAGGGTGCCACCCCTGTGACACCCTCCCGTGATGCAATGCCTACGCCGTCGCCTCCCGCTCCCCCAGCGCCTCCCGCCAGCGCGCCAGCCTCGGCGCGGCGGATACGGCGACCGGCTTCGGCCGGTACAGCGACATGGAGGTGAGCGCAGGGCGTTTCGCGGAGCGCCAGCGCCGCGCCCCCACCTGGTCTCCCAGGTCGCGGGCCAGGGTGTGCAGGCGGGCGCGGGCGTGCTCCCTCTGCGGGGCGTCGCCCCACTCCAGCGCCACCAGCAGCGCCTCCCGGGCGGCCAGCGGGTCGCCCGCGGCGACCACCACGTCGGCCACCTCGTGCGCCACCCGGGCGCGGTCCACCGGGTCGGTGAAGCGCGCTGCGGCGAAGCACAGGTCGCGCGCCGCGCCCCGGCGGTTCCCCGCCGCGCGCCGGACCCGCGCCCGCTCCTCCATCCCCACCGCCGCCGCCTCCGCGTCGCCGGCGCGCAGCGCCTCCCGGATCACCCGGGAGAGCGCCCGTTCCGGCTCGGCCGAGACCACCGCCTCGCCGATGGCGGCCAGCCGGGCGATCTGCCCGCTCCCGCGGTCCAGACCGCGGGCGGCGCGGTACAGCTCCAGCGCCCGCTCGCGGTCGCCCAGCTTGCGCGCTACCCGCCCCGCGTGCAGTGCCGTCTCCGCGTCGTCCGGAGTCACCGAGCGCGCCAGCTCCAGCGCCGCGGCGGCCTCGGGGAGCCGCCGGGTGGCCTCCAGCTCGCAGGCGTAGCCCACCAGCGGGCCGGCCAGCCGCTCCGGGGCGACCTCCCCCTCGCCCTCCAGCAGCACCAGGAGGAGCCGGCGGAGGAGGGAGCGCTCACCCCCCCTGGGGAGCCCGGCGACCTCGGCCTCCGCGCGGAGCGCGACGAAGTGGAAGGCCTCACCGCGGTCGGCGGCCTGCTCCACGGCGCGCAGCACCAGCGCCCCCGCCGCGGCGCGGCGGCCGCGCTCGCCCGGGGCGCTGTCGGAGATCTGCTGGAGCGCGTCGGACGCGACCAGTGCGGTGTCGGAGATCGGAGGCATCGGTCTTGTTGAGAAAGATTCTCAATTACACCCACAATCTACCGTCCACCGACCCCGCTGTCAAACGTTTCGTGCGCCGGGCGGCGGGGCGCTCCCGGTCCCGCAAGCACGGAGGCCCCGCACCGGGGTGCGGGGCCTCGCTATCACCGGCCGGAGCCGCGCGTCTACGGGCGCGGGCGGCTCCGCTCGGGCGTATAGGTAGCGCACACGGCTCCCTGCGCGCCGACCTCGACGCGAATCTCGCCCGCGTGGCACTCGTGGTTCTCGTTGAACTTGCAGTCCGTCACCGTGCAGGCGGCTACCGCGGACGGGTGGGCGGCGCGCTGTTCCTGGGGCTTCGCCATCGGTTCCTCCTGGATGAGGGTGAACGTCTGCCCGTTTGTTTAGCAAGATGCAGACCACGCCGCGATTGCGCAAGTGTGGCTTTTACAAGAACTTGCGAATCATTCTCAACTGGATCGTCCGGATCCGACGCCTCCCGGGGCCGTCCGCCAGCCTTGCCGACCCGGTTCGCGGCCGGCACTTTCCATCCTGGCGCCCTCCGGACCCTCCCGGGGCGCCGCCGCGGACGCCGGACTCCCACCCCCACCCCCGGGCCGCTATGAAACGCACCTTCCCTCGCCCTCTCCTCCTGGTTTTCCTCGCGCTCCTGGCCGCGTGCGCCGCTTCCGGCGCCGGGACCGGCACGCAGGTCCGCCGTGACTCCACCCGGATCACCGCCGAGGAGATCGAGGCGGCCCGCGCTTCCGACCCGTTCGAGCTGGTGCAGCGGCTCCGCCCGACGTGGATCCAGGGGCGCGGGCCTGACAGCATCCGGGAGCCGGGCTCGGTGGTGGTGTACCTGGACGGCGTGCGCCTGGGCGACGTGGAGTCGCTGCGGCAGATCCCCATCGGCGACGTGGCCTCCCTGCAGTTCTACAGTGCGGGAGAAGCGACGACGAAGTGGG
>DATAAL010000497.1:0-4639 GCA_036260145.1 Longimicrobiaceae bacterium
GGAGGCTTCCGGGCCCGGGCTCCACTCGCGCAGCACGCGCACGCGCTCGGTCCGGCCTGCGAGCGGGAGGTCGAGGACGCGCCGGGCGGGATCGGCGGCGATGGTCTCCAGCAGGAGGGCGTAGGCGTCGGCGGCTCGCTCCAGCGTGGAAGCGTCCCAGAGCTCCTCCCGGTACACCAGGCCGACGCCGAGCCCCCCTTCGGTCTCCGCCACGGAGAGGGCGAGGTCGAGCTTGGCGGACGGGGGGCCGCTCCCGAACTGCTTCACCTCGATCCCGCCGAAAGGCCGCGGGGACATGTCCCCGTCGTTCAGCAGCAGGAGCACCTGGAAGACAGGGGAGTGGCTCAGGCTCCGCTCCACGTCCAGCTCCTCCACCAGCTTCTCGAACGGCAGCTCCTGGTGCTGGTACGCCTCCAGCGTGGCCTCGCGCACCCGGCCCAGCAGCTCGCGGAAGGCGGGGTTGCCCGACACGTCGACCCGCAGCGCGAGCGTGTTCACGAAGAAGCCGACCAGCCCCTCGGTCTCGCGCCGGTTCCGTCCGGCGATGGGGCTCCCCACCACCACGTCCTCCTGGCCCGACCAGCGCGCCAGCAGCACGTTGAGTGCGCCCAGGAGCACCATGAACAGCGTGGCCCCCTCGCTCCGCGCCAGCAGCCGCAGCCGCTCCAGCGTCCCGCCCGGCAGCAGCCGGGTGACGAGGGTGCCGCGCTCCCCGGGCATGGGCCGGCGGGGGTGGTCCGTGGGGATCTCCAGCACCGGGGGGGCGCCCGCCAGGCGCTCGCGCCACCAGGCCGTTTCCCGCTCCAGGGCCTCCCCGCGGAGCCGCTCCCGCTGCCAGGCGGCGAAGTCGGCGTACTGGAGGGGGAGGTCGGAGAGCGGCGACGGCTCGCCGCGCGAGAACGCCTCGTAGAGCGCGGCGACCTCGCGGAAGAGCACCCCCATGCTCCACCCGTCGGAGACGATGTGGTGCAGGGCGAGGACGAGCACGTGGTCCCGCTCGGCCAGCCGGACGAGGCGGACACGCAACAGCGGTCCGCACTCCAGGTCGAAGGGGAGCCGGCCTTCGTCCGCGACGATCCGCAGCGCCTCCGCCTCCCGCGCCTCCGCGGGGATCCCGGAGAGGTCCGGCACCGGGAGCGACACCCCGGCCACGGGGTGGATCACCTGTACCGGCGCCCCGGCGTGCTCGCCGAACGTGGTGCGCAGCGCCTCGTGCCGGCGGACTACCTCGGCAAGGGTGCGCTCCAGCACCCGGGGGTCCAGGGCTCCGCGCAGGCGCAGCGCCAGGAGCATGTTGTACGCGGTGCTCCCCGGCTGCAGGCGGTCAAGGAACCAGAGCCGCTGCTGCGCGAAGGAGAGCGGGCGCGCGACGCCCGCGTCGCCCGGGACCAGCGACAGCGGCGGGACCTCGTCGGCCGGAGGAGCCTCTCCCCGGAGCGCCTCCATGCGGCGGGCGAGCTCCGCCAGGACCGGCGCCTCGAAGACCGCCCGCAGCGGCAGCTCCACCCGGAACGCCTCCCGCACCCGCGACACGAGCTGCGTGGCGAGCAGCGAGTGCCCGCCCAGCTCGAAGAAGTGGTCCTCCGCCCCCACCCGCTCCACCCCCAGCACTTCCACCCAGATCCGGGCCAGCCGCTCCTCCGTGGGGGTGCGCGGCGCCACGAACGCGCGCCTCCCCCCGGTGTCCTCGGGGTCGGGGAGCGCGTCGCGGTCCACTTTGCCGTTCGGGGTGAGCGGCATCCGGTCCAGCACGACCAGGGGGGAGGGGACCATGTAGTCCGGCAGCCGATCCATGAGGCGGCCGCGCAGCTCCACCGGGTCCGGCGGCGTACCCCCCGCGGCGGCCACGTAGCCCACCAGGCGCACCTCCCCCGACCCGTCCGGGCGCGCCACCACCGCGCCCTCCCGCACGCCCGGGAGGGCGGCGAGCGCCGCCTCCACCTCGCCCAGCTCCACCCGGAAGCCGCGGACCTTCACCTGGTGGTCGACGCGCCCCAGGAACTCCAGCGTCCCATCCGCAAGCCGGCGCCCCCGGTCGCCGGTGCGGTACATGCGGGCTCCCGGCGCGGGCGAGAACGGGTCGGGGAGGAACCGCTCCGCCGTGAGGTCCGGGCGGCCCAGGTATCCCCGCGCCACCCCCGCTCCGCCCACGTACAGCTCGCCCGGGGCACCGTATGGGAGGGGCCGCAGCCCGGCGTCGAGGACGTACGCGCGGACGTTGTCGATGGCCCGGCCGATGTCCGCCGGCCGGCTCCCCGGCTCCCCCGGCTCGACGGCCCCCGAGGTGGCGACCACCGCCGTCTCCGTCGGGCCGTAGAGGTCGGCCAGTACGAACGGCAGGCCGCGGGGGGGGCGGACGCGGAGGACATCGCCCCCGGTGAGCAGCCTGCGCAGCGGGCCGTCCGTGGGCCACTCCAGGGTCAGCAGCCGCTCCACGAAGGGCGTGGGCGCCGCGGCGACGGTGATCCCGCGCTCCAGGAGGAAGTCGCGCAGCCGACCGGGGAACGCGCGTACCTCCTCGTCCTCCACCGGGTGCAGGGAGGCGCCCGCGGCCAGGCACGGCCAGAGGTCCAGGACCGACCCGTCGAAGCCGGGACCCACCACCATCAGCACCCGGTCCGCCGGGGTGAGCGCGCTGGCGCGCAGGTGCCACCGCACCAGGTTCCCCAGCGCCGCGTGCGTGACCACGACGCCCTTGGGCATGCCGGTGGAGCCGGAGGTGTAGATCACGTAGGCCGCGTTCTCCGGGTCCGGGCGCGGCGCGGGCAGCTCGCCGGCCTCCGCGGGGTCTTCCTCGTCCCGGTCGAGGCGCACCACCGGGCCGCCGAAGCGCGGGACGCGGTCCGCCAGCCGGTCGACGGTGAGCACCGCCGCCGCTCCCGAGTCCCCCAGCATCCAGGCGATCCGCTCCGGCGGGTAGGCCGGGTCGACGGGGAGGTACGCCGCGCCCGCCCGGAGCGTCGCCAGGGCGGCGACGACCAGCTCCGGGCTGCGCTCCAGAAGGAGGGCGACGCGGCGCTCCGGCCCCGCGCCCAGCCCGCGCAGGCGGCCCGCGAGGCGGGCGGCGTAGGCATCCAGCGCGCCGTAGGAGAGGGCGCCGGCGCGGGAAACCACCGCCGGGGCGTCGGGGGCGCGGGCCGCGTGCTCCGCGACCATCTCATGGACCAGGGGGTACGCGGGACGGTCGCGGGCGGATGCATCCCACTCCTCCCGGAGCCGCGCGCGCTCGTCCGGCCCCAGCAGGTCCACCTCGTCCGCGCGGCCGGCGGGGTCCTCCGCCATGGCGCGGAGCACGGCCAGGTAGCACCCGGGGAGCGCCTCCACGAGCTCGTCGCCGAGGACGGATGCGTCGCCCACCACCACCAGGTGCATGCGCCCCCCCATCCTCACCCCGAAGTGCGCCAGCAGGGTGAAGTTGGTGTCGGCGTGCTCCTCGACGGCCATGCCGGTCATCCGCTCCGCCCGCAGCGCGTCGTGCAGCCCGTGGAAGTGGACGTAGTTGAAGGAGCTCTCCACCAGCGGCCCTCCCCGGCGCGCCTCCTGGATCGCCGCGAGGGGATAGCGGCGGAAGGGGAGCACCTCCCGCTCGGCGGCGAAGACGGAGCGGGCGACTTCCGTCCAGCTCCCCTTCGGGAGCCGGTGGCGGAAGGGGACGGTGTTCAGGAAGAGTCCCCGGACCCGCTCGCCGTCCGCCGTCTCCGGGCGGCCGTTGGCGGTGACTCCGGTCAGCACCTCCGGAGACCCGGAGAGCAGGCTCATCACCCGGAGGTGCGCCGTCAGGCACACCGTCTTGCGGGGGACGGACGCCGCCTCCTCCAGCCGCCGCATTCCCTCCACCACCCCCTCTGGAAGGTCGACGATCCGCCGGACCACGCGGCGGCGCTCCCCGGGCACGCCCCGCGCGAGGCGTGGGAGCCGCTCCGGGAGCACCCCGGCCAGCTTCCGCTCCCACCATTCGCGGCACGCCGGGGACTCCAGCGTCCGGCGCTCCAGCGCGACGAAGTCGCGGTAGCTCACCGACGGCGGGGGCTCCTCGGGCGGGTTCTCGCCGCGGAGCAGCGCGCCGTAGATGCCGAAGATCTCCCCGAGCGTGGTGGTGAGGCTCCACCCGTCGAAGATGGCGTGGCACTCCACGAGGGTGAGCTGGAAGCGCTCCTCGTCCAGCAGCTGCACGTGGAAGCGGAGGAGGGGCGGGCGCGTGAGGTCGAACGGCTCGTGGATCTCCATTTCCATGCGGGCCCGGACCGCGGCGGCCTGCTCCTCGAGCGGGAGGTGGCGCAGGTCCTCCACCGTCAGGCGAGGACGCGCCTCACGGCGAACCAGCTGCAGCGGCTCGCTGAAGCCGTGCAGATGGAAGCCGGTGCGGAGGACCGGGTGCCGGGCGACCACCCGCCGCAGCGCCTCTTCCAGGGCCTCGCGCCGGAAGGGCCGGCGCAGGGTGGAGGTGTCGACGTTGTGGTAGAGCGGCCGCTCCGGGGTCAGCTCCATGTGGAGGAGCATCCCCGCCTGGAGTCGGGCGAGCGGGTACGCGTCCTCCACGTCGTCGGGGAGCCGGGCGCGGTCCTCCGCGGAAACCAGGGAGAAGGGCTCCGTGCGGACGAAGGGGACCGGCTCCTCCGCCTCCCGCGCCTCCTCCACC
>DATAAL010000498.1:0-1608 GCA_036260145.1 Longimicrobiaceae bacterium
ACGGTGCGGCGGGCGCCCAGCAGCAGCGCCGCGCCGGCCCCCGCGGCGATCCCCAGGGCAAAGCCGGCCAGGATGCCCCGGCGCCGGGAACGTTCGTCGTAGTGCATCCGGGAGTCCGCGCCTGTCAGAGGGGAGAAGGGAGCGCCCGGCGGGCGGCAACGTACGTGCCACTCCCCGGCCACCTTGCGGCGCTCCGCGGGAAGCCCCGCAGCCTTGCACGGGGGAACCGCCGGGGTATTATTATCCCTCTGCCCGCGCCGCGCCATTGGCGCGTGGCCCGCGGGCCCCCGAAGGCGGAAACGTTCAGGAGGTACACCCGGATGGCTGACTCCAGCAAGACGGTCCTTCTGGTGGAGGACAACGAAGACAACCGGACCGTCTACCGCACGATCCTGGAGCACTTCGGCTATCAGGTCATCGAGGCGCGCAACGGCGAGGACGGGGTCCGAATGGCCCGCGAGGACCACCCGGACCTCATCCTGATGGACATCTCCATCCCCATCATCGACGGGTGGGAGGCCACCCGCATCCTCAAGGGCGACGCGGCCACCAGCGACATCCCCATCATCGCCCTCACGGCGCACGCCCTGGCCACGGACCGGGCCAAGGCGGCGGAGGTGGGGTGCGACGGCTACCTGGCCAAGCCGTGCGAGCCGCGCCGCGTGGTGGCCGAGGTGGAGAAGTTCATCGGCTCCGGGCGGGAGGCCAACGCTTGACCGGTCCGCAGGCCACGGACGGGGGACGCACCCGCATCCTGGTGGTGGACGACGTCCCCGACAACGTGGAGATCCTGGAGGCGCGGCTGGCGTCGCGGGGGTACGACGTGGTGACGGCCTCCAGCGGGACCCAGGCGCTGGAGCGGGTGAAGGAGGAGCCGCCGCACCTGATCCTGCTGGACGTGATGATGCCGGAGATGGACGGGCACGAGGTGGCCCGCCACATCAAGGACGACGACGCGCTCCCCTTCATCCCCATCATCCTGGTCACCGCGCTCAGCGAGGCCGACGACGTGGTGCAGGGGCTGGAAAGCGGCGCCGACGACTACATCACCAAGCCCTACCAGTTCCCCGAGCTGGAGGCGCGGATGCGGGCCATGCTCCGCATCAAGCGCCTGCAGGACGAGCTGGACCAGAAGAACCGCGAGCTCGAGGTGGCCAACAAGCGCCTCCGCAAGCTCTCCATCACCGACGGCCTCACCGAGCTGTTCAACCACCGCCACGTGCACCAGCTCCTGCGCGACGAGTTCGAGCGCTCGCGCCGCACCGAGGAGCCGCTGGGGGTGGCCATGATCGACCTGGACCGCTTCAAGGCGGTGAACGACACCTACGGCCACCCCACCGGCGACGTGATCCTCTACGAGACGGCGCGCATCCTCCGCGACACCGCCCGGGAGATCGACATGGTGGGGCGCTACGGCGGCGAGGAGTTCATCGTCATCCTCCCCAACACCGGCGAGGAGGAGGCGGCGTCGTTCGCCGAGCGGGTGCGCCAGGCGGTGGAGGACCACGTCTTTCGCGACGGCGCCACCGAGGTGCGCATGACCGTAAGCTGCGGCGTGGCGTCCTTCCCCGCGCCCGGCATCGACACCCCCGAGGCGCTGCTCAAGGC
>DATAAL010000499.1:0-10639 GCA_036260145.1 Longimicrobiaceae bacterium
CCCCGCCCCACCGCCACCCGGCGAGCTGTTGTCCTGCAGCACGGTCTGTGTCTCCACGATGGTGAGCGGGAGCCCGGTGTAGCTCTGCTGCATGTCGGTGGCGAGGATCGCCCTGCGCTGGCTGATGGTGGTGGCGTTCAGCCCCATGGAGCGGAGCGTGTAGCCGACGCACGGGTAGGTGACCAGGGGGCAGGCCAGCGTGCCGGTGTCGCCCTCCACCAGCGCCGTCAGCCCGCTGATGGTCAGCGCCTGCGTGGTCGGCAGGGTGGTGCCCACCCCGCCGTGGGGGCAGGTCACCGTGGCACCCTGGGTCATCAGCAGCGGCATCGTCCCCGTCCTCTCAGGTGATGGCCACGCCCGAGGCGCTGAGCGTGATGCTGTGCCCCCCGCCCCGTATCGTGACCTGCGAGGCCTCCAGCACCACCGACGAGGCCCCGCCCGGCACGCTCACCGTCGCCGACCCGCCGGCGTCGTCCAGCGTGACCGAGTGCCCGCCGGCGGTCCGGAGGACCACCTTCTTGGCATCGCCGTCCTCGAAGCGGAGCGTGTGGCCGCCGGGGGTCACGATCACCCGGTTGCGCCGGTCGGTCTCCGGGGGCGCGTGCGCGCCGTTCCACAGGAAGCCCACCACGAAGGGGCGGTTCCAGTCCCCGCGCTCGAAGGCCACCAGCACCTCGTCGCCCTCCTCGGGCATCAGCCAGGCGCCGCGGCTGGTCCCGGCGAGCGCGGCGGCCACGGGGGCGTACACCGGCGGGAGCGTCTCCCCCTGCGGGAGCCACGGATAGCGCACCCCCAGCCGCCCCTGGTCGTCGGGCGCGGTGGCCACCACCGCGGTCACCACGCCGCCCTGGCCGCTCACGTGTCCTCCTGCTCGCGCCGGGCGCGGAAGTGGGTGCGGTAGCCGTCGTCGTCCAGGGTGTGGGTGGTCTCGGTGACGTAGTACGTCCCCACGAAGCGCGAGCCCACGCCGCTGATGTTCACGCGGCACCCCGCGCGCAGGTCCGTCAGCCCGATGGCGGTGCCGCTGGCGCGCACGAACTCGTTGCGCCGCTCGCGGAGGAGGTCGAGCGCCAGGGCCCGGGCCTCGGCGACCGTGGAGACCGGACCGTCCACCACCACGTCCTCGCGGGAGTCCACCCCGGTGAGGATGCGGTCCAGGTCCCGGTTGGTCTCCAGGCGCGCGTCGTCGTGCGTCACCGTCTCGCGGATGAGCTGGTGGGTGTCGCGGTTCCACCCGCGCACCGTCACCGAGCGCACCTGCCGCACGGTGGTCAGCGAGGGGCGGAAGGCTACCAGCGAGCGCCCGTATACCAGCTCGTAGGCGACGGCGCTCCCGGGGTCGCCGCCCGAGGGGCCGAAGTACAGGTACGGTTCCTCCCCGTCGCGCCCCACGTAGACCACGTACCCGCGCGCCTTGGCCCGCTGCATCAGGAACTCGATGTCGTGCTGGTTCTCCTGCATCACGTAGGGGAGCGTCGGCTCGGCGCTCTGCGCCTCCTCGCTGACGCGCACCGGGAGGGGGAAGCGCGCCTGCCCGTTGTCGGGGTCGGTGAGCTGCCCCAGCTCGGAGGCGATCTGGCTGTCCTTCCTGTCCACCCAGGCGTGCGTGTACGGCTTGCGGCGCAGCGCGTGGAGCGCGTTCAGCCCGCGCACCCGCACCACCAGGGGTCCCCTCGCCGGAAACTCGGGCTCCAGCGTGACGATGGTCCCGGTGATCATCACCTTGGTCTCTTCCAGGTAGCCCATCGACAGCTCCACCTCCTGCGAGGAGGGCTCGAAGAGGCGGAAGCGCCGGCCCTCCTCCCCGCTCCCCTGCAGGTCGTCGTCGGTCTCCGCCCCCACGTACTTGGGCTCGGCGCCCTCCGTCAGGTCGCCGTTCCCCACCACCAGCTCGAAGCCGTCCAGCCCGTTCACCGTGTCCTGGTAGGTCACGGAGACGATGTCCTGGCGCTGCTCGGCGGTGAGGGGGTTCCCCCCGATCCTGAGGTCGAAGTGGGGGACGTAGAGCGCGCCCAGGCGTTCCGACTCGCTCTCCAGCGTCCGCGCGGCGGTGGCGGTCATCGGCGCCTCGTCAGCGGATGGGCGGGACGGTCACCAGGGTCCCCGGCACCAGGCGCCGGGGGTCGTCCACGCCGTTGTGCCCGGCGATGGCCCGCCACTCGCCGGAGCGGCCGTGGCCGTAGTAGCGCGCCGCGAGTTGCCAGAGCGCCTCGCCGCGCTGCAGCACGTGCCCGTGGGTGCGGTCGGGCGAGCTGGGGTTGGTGTCGCCGGTCTGCTGGTCGGGCGGCTTGTACTCGGCCAGCGTGAGGGTGAGGTTGGCGCGGAGCGGGAGCCCCCCGGAGCTGAACAGGGTGAAGTGCTGCCGGACGTTCTCCACCGTGCACACGAAGCCGTAGCGCCGCTGGCTCCCGACGCTCACGCAGTTGCTGGGCGCCGGCGGGCACTGGTCCTGGTTGGCCGGCACGTCGCTCCCCGGGAACTGGCTCCCCCACACCAGCAGGCAGATGGGGGGCGTGTGCGTGTCCGGGTTGATCTTGACCAGCGCGTAGAACGGATCGGTGTGCGTGGTCACGCTCACCGCCGTGGCCCCGGTGCCGGAGTCGGTGGTGTCGAAGAAGAGCTCCAGGGTGAGCTTCTCGGTCTTGAGCCGCGGCGCCTGCCGGGCCGGGGTGTCGCGCCCGGTGCCGGGGGTGGAGGGCGACTCCACCCCCTTCTCCAGCGTCAGCTCGGCCGGGTTGTAGTACGTGGCCGTGATCGGCTGCGAGCTCCAGGCGTCGCCGGGGCGGGCCTTGGTGTAGATCTGGACCTTCTGGGGCTCGCCGGGGCCGCTCATCGCCCCTCCTCCGCCTCTTCGGCGCACGCCGCGCAGCAGGGGATCCAGCGCTCGGCGTGCACGCGCTCCCGGTGCTCCTCGTCCAGCCGCACGGCCTCCAGTACCGCCGCCACCACCTGGTGCAGCGACCCCGCGTCGCCGCCGCCGGCCCGCACCGTGCTGGTCATCTCGCCGATGCTCACGTCCATCGTCCGCTCTCCCTCAGGTCAGGGCGGTGACGACCTTGTTGACGCCGAAGCTCACGGCCGCGTTGGCGTACCCCACGTAGGGGACCTGCCAGATCCCCTCGTGCGCGATCTCGATGGCCTCGATCGCCACCCGGCTCTCCTGGGCGTTCATACCTGGGCCGCTGTAGCGCACCGGGAGCCCGCGCCGGAAGTACCAGATGTTGTTGGGGAGCATGATGTCGTTCAGCAGCACGATCACCCCGTCGCGCCGCTTCCCCTTCCCCTCCACGAACTCGTAGTGCCAGTCCCACAGCCCCGTCCCCGCGCCGATCCCCTTGCGCAGCGTGATGTTGGACCACTTCACCCGCGTGGGGAAGCGGTGGACGTAGCCGTGCTGGCCGCCCTCCTCGTACTCGTGCATGTCCAGTGACATCTCCAGCCCCGAGCACTCGTTGAAGCCACCCAGCAGCACGTCGAAGAGGACCCCCAGCGCGATGTCCTTGGCCAGCGTCAGCGGCCCCGACTGCGTCTCCAGCAGCGAGACGACGAAGTTGTAGGACATCAGGGGATCGCCGCGGATCCCCAGCGCGTTGCTCACCGCCATCCGGCACCTCCCCCGAAGGCCGACGCACCCGCCTCGGCCACCTCGAACTCGTTCTCCGACCTCCCCACGCGCACCACCACGAACTCCAGCGGGTGCACGGGGGCCAGATCCACCTCGGCCAGCAGGCGCCCGTTGGCGCGCTCGGACTCCGGGTTGTTCTCCTCGTCGCAGCGCACCCGGAACGCCTCCGCCGCGGTGGCGCCCGCCAGCGCCCCACGCCGCCAGAGGACGAGGAGGAAGCCGGAGAGGGCCAGGGTCAGCTTGGCGCGCGTCAGCCAGTCGTTGGGCTCGAAGGCGGCCCACTGCGTGGAGCGGTACAGGGAGGCCCGCACCATCATCAGCAGCCGCCGCACGTTCAGGAAGCGGAAGGCGCCGTCCGGGTAAAGCGTCCGCGCCCCCATCAGCCGCAGCCCCCGCCCGGGGAGCGCGCGCACCACGTTGATCCCCTCCGAGTTCAGCAGCCCGTGCACCTCGGCCCCGGCGTCCTGGGTGACGTCCTGCGCCCACGCCAGCGGGAAGTTGGCGGGCGCGCGATGGACCCCCTCCGTGAAGTCGGCGCGCGCGAACTGCCCCGCCGCGTGGCCGCTGGGCGGGACGGGGACCACCGGGGAGCGGCGCAGCGGGTCCACCACCGAGATCCACGGCCAGTACGCCACCGCGTAGCTGGAGCTGAAGCGCCGCCGCCACTCGCGCACCGCCGCCGGGCCCTCGCTCGCCTCCAGCGCGGCGGACCGGGGGGGGTCGAGCAGCGCCACGCGGTCCGCCCGCCCCTCGCAGTGCTCCACCAGGTCCAGCTGCGCGCGCACCACGTCATCGTCCGGGAGTACGGGCGGCTGCTCGGGCTCGGGGACGTACGGCGCGGCCACCGCCGGCGGAACGGTGGCGGGGATGCAGGGGTCCACCCGGCAGGGGGGCGGGGTGGCGCGCGGGGGGAGGGGGACGGGGCGGACGTGCAGGTCGGGGACGGCGACCGTGGTCACCTCGTCCACGGTGTCCAGGGCGCGGAAGCCGCGCGTCCTGGCGGCGCGGGTCTCCGTCGAGTCCTGCGGGTCCGCCGGCTCGCCGGTGAAGTCGCCGGCCTGGAGCAGCGCCAGCCCGTCCCGGCCGCCGGTGAGCGCGCGCGCCGTCTCGTCCCCCGTGTGCAGCGGGACGAAGTCCAGCAGCGGGAGCGGGCGCAGCTCCTCGACCACGACGGGCTCCGGCGCCGCCGGGAGCTCGCCCTGCAGGTCCGCGGGGCGGACGGGGTCGGGCGCGGCCAGGACGCGCGCGGCGTAGCGCTCGTGCTCGGGGACCGGCGAGAGCGTGGGATAGGCGCGCACGAAGCGTCCGCCCTCGTACACCAGGAGCGCGTACTCCACGCTCTCGATGCGCAGCGGCGCGTCGGGGAGGAAGCCCGCGAGCGGCGTGTCGTAGGCGGTCCGCGCCGCGGGGTCGGGGTGCACCCAGAAGAGGCACTTGCGGTTGGCGTCCACGTCCGAGACCACCCGGTACGCGGGCGCGGCCCCCTCCTGCGTGATCCGCACCGCGGTGTAGCGCGCGAAGCGGTCGATGGAGGCCACCACGGTGGCCTCCGGGGTGCTCCCCGCCGGAACGCTCACCGTCTGCGCCACGTGGGTCTCGCGCAGCAGGATCGAGAGCGCGTTCCCCCACGACCCCGGCGTGGCCGCGCGGACCTTCCAGGCCTCCGCCCCCTCGCCCCCCCCGGCGTCCTGCAGCCGGAGGGTGACGGACGCCTCCGCCGCCCCCCCGGACGTGTCGCGCGAGGCCACGCGTACCACCCAGCAGCGCCGCCCGCCGTTCTCGAAGAAGGCGCGCACCGCGTAGGGGAGGAGCCCCGCCGTGGCGAAGCCCCCGAAGCGCGACTCGAACTGCCGCCACGACTGCACGGGCACGGGCTCGTCCAGCGGCCCGCGCTCCGCGATCCCGACGAAGCCCGCCACGTCGGTGCGGACCGCGGCGACAGGGGGCGCGCTGGTGTCGAGCCGCTCGTAGCGGACGCCAGGGGGCGCGGAGGCGCTCAGCATGGCAGGGTCAGGCGGCTTCCACGGTGAGCCCTTCGTGCACCAGCTCCACCGTCTCCACCGTCACCTCGTTGGCGGTGGCGTTCAGCGCGGAGACCTCGTACTTGTTGACGTACGCGTTCTCCAGGTTCCAGCGGATCACGTCGGTGTGCTCCTCGTTCTGGAGCACCACCGTGCAGTTCCGCCGGTCGCTGATCCCGTTGATGATGTTCTGGTACCAGCTCCACAGCGCCAGGCTCTGCGTGACGCCGCGCTTGAGCGTCACGTTGCCGTACTTGCGGAGCCCCGGCAGCTTGCGGACGGACAGGGCCACGTCGGTGCCCTCGCGGTAGTCCACCGCATCGCCGTCGCTGGACAGCCCCGAGACCTCGCTGAAGCTGGCGACTTCCAGCCCCTCCACCCGGAAGTTGAAGGAGCGGTACGGATCCACGCGTTCTCCGGTCGGCATGGCTTACTCCGTCCTGAAGGTTCAGCTCTCCGCTTCCGCGGTCTTGAGCCCGATGCGAACGATGACGAACTCGGCCGGCTTCACGGGCGCGACGCCGATCACGCAGATCAGCCGGCCGTTGTCGATGTCCGTCTGCGTCATGGTGGTGCGATCGCACTTGACGAAGAACGCCTGCTCGGCCTTGGTCCCCTCCAGCGCGCCGTTGCGCCACACCACGGTGAGGAACGCCGTGATGGTCTGACGCACCCGGGCCCAGAGCGGCTCGGCGTTGGGCTCGAATACCACCCACTGCAGCCCGCGCTCGATGGACTTCTCCAGGAAGATCAGGAGCCGCCGCACGGGGACGTACTTGTGGTCCGGGTCACTGGTGATCACCCTCGCCCCCCAGATCCGGATGCCGCGCCCGTCGGGGCGGAAGTCGCGGATCACGTTGATGTTCTTGGGCGAGGGGTTCAGCAGGTCGTGCTCGGCCTTGTTCAGCAGGCGGCTGAGCGTCTCCACCCCCCGCAGCACCTCGTTGGCGGGGGCCTTGTGCACCCCGCGCTCCACATCGGTGCGGGCGTACACCCCGATCACGTGCCCCGCGGGAGGGATGGGGAGGAGCGGCGCGTCGCCCAGGCGCGCGGGGAACGGCTCCCGGATCATCGGCCACGGGTGGTAGAGCGCCGCGTAGCGGGTGTCGAACTGCTGCCGCTGGTCCTGCACGTCGGTGAGGGTGTCGTCGGGCGGCGGCGGGCCGTCCAGCACGGCGAAGCGGTAGCGCATCAGCTCGCAGTGCTCGATCAGCGCGCCCTGCACCTGCACGCTGGTCTGCCCCGGCACCGCCACGATGCTCACCTCGTCGATGTTGCGCAGCGCCTGCAGCCCGGTGCGGTCCTCGGGCTCCACCGCGTCGTCGCCCTCGTACGTGCTGTCGGTGAGCGTCCCCAGCGAGTCGTTCCCCCCGCTCAGGGGGTGGCGCGCGGCCTGGGTGCGGCCGTTGGGGAGGGTGTCCACCAGCGTCTCGGGCCCCAGGCGGATCGACTGCAGCACCGCGTCGCCCCCCGCCGCGCCGAAGTCGTCCACCCGCACGTAGCGCGACGAGCCCTCGGGGCGCCGGTCCGAGCGGCGCAGCGGACCGTCCACCGCGCCCAGGATGGTCTCCACGTAGTTGCTGTGGCGCGGGTCCATCGACAGGTAGCGGAAGCTCTCCGTGTCGATCACCGTCTCGCTGCGGGTGGGGACCGCCGGGTCCGGCGGACGGTACAGCCGCACGGTGATCCGGAACTCGCGCGAGCGGACCCGCAGCTTGGAGCCCGCGGGGAGCGCCGCGATGGCGTTCAGGTGCCCGGCGGCCAGGTCGGAGGCCAGGGTGATGGTCCCGTTGACGCGGTTGACGTCCACCACCTTGAGCAGCTCGTCCACCGTCGCGCCCGAGGTGGGGTCCTGCAGCTCCAGGATGGTCCCCGCCTCCACCCCGCCGTAGGTGCCCAGGCGGATCTGCCGGCCGGAGACCACGGTCTCCAGCGTGGTGCGGGCGAGCAGGCCGACCTCCTCGTCCTCTGCGGAGACCCGCAGCCGGTTCCCCCAGGCGCCCGCGTCCAGCGCCTCCACGGTGAGCAGGGCGTCGCGCTCGGCCACCGGGGCGCCGGCGGTCTGCGCCCGCGAGAGCGGGACGCTGATCTCCACCAGGCGGGGGTCCAGGTCGTCGGCGTTCTCCTCCAGGACGGCGTACAGCACGTCGCCGCCGGGGGTGGTGAAGCGCACCACGTCCCCCGCTACGTAGCCGGTCCCGTCGGTAATGGCCAGGCGGTCCGTCCCGGCCGGCGCGTCGAAGAGCGTGGCCGTGGCCGGGCGTCCGGAGGCGGTCACCGTCTGCAGGAACACCTCGTCCCCGTCGTCGTGGGACCCCAGGAGCGCGCTCGCCAGGGTGACGGTGCCGGGGTCGTCGCCGCCGGGGGCGGGGTCGGGGAGCGCGTCGATGGTGGCGTACTCCGCGTCCGCCCCCGCGCCGATGCGCAGCACGTCGCCCTCCACCAGCCCGCTGCGGATGTCCAGGGTGATGGCCAGGCTCCCCGCGGCGGCGGCGCGGGTGAGCGCGCGCGGGGTCACGTCGTCCGCCATGGCAACGCCCTCGACCACGGTCCCCGCCGCCAGACGCTCCCCCACGCCGCGCGAGAGCGTCAGCTCCGCCAGGTCGCCGATGCGGCGCACCTCCACGTTCGCCGTCCCCGGCTCCACCACCACCAGGTCCACCGGGTCGTCGAACTGGATGGTCCCGGCGTCGTCACGGGTGGCCACGAAGACCACCCGGTCGCCGGTCCGTGCGTCGGCGTCCAGCGTGCTCCCGAACACATCCACCCCCGCGCCCGCCGGGTTAGGATTCAGCCGGGTCACGGTGTCGCCCACCGCGTGCTCCAGCATCAGCGGGCTGTCCAGCGACGCCGTGGCGCGCGTGGCGTCCGCCGGGTCGATGTCCACGCTGGTGACGAAGCGGAACTCGGCGCTCCTCCCGGTGCCGATCTCCAGCAGCTCCCCCACGGCCAGGTCCGCGATGTCCGCCGCGTCGCCCACCAGCGGCACGTCGGTGTCGCCCGGGAGGGTGTCGTCGTCCAGGGCGAGGGTGGCTCCCGCGGCCGAGGGGAAGTCGATCGCCACGCGGTTGATGTGGTGGATGACGCTCCCGGAGGTGTGCGACTCCGAGAAGGGGAGGTGCAGCGGGACGTGGGTGGCGTCCTCGGCCGGGAGCACGGCGGCGACGAAGCGGTACTCGGCCGTGCTCCCATCGCCCACCCGGAAGGGCTGGGTCGGGTCGGCGCCCGCCAGGGAGCCGCCATCCAGCACGAAGAGCTCGCTCCCGCCGCCGCCGGTCCCCTCGGCCGCGGCGCGCAGCAGCGCGGTCTCCACCCCGCCGGCGGCGCCGCGGTCGTGAAGGGTGAAGGCGGCGCGGGTAGCGCCCGCCGTGTCCAGCACGCGCACCACGAAGAGGCGCTTCCCGCCGTTGGTGAAGAAGCCGTCCACGGCGAAGGGGAGGTGGCGGTGCTCGCCGAACTCCTCCTCGGTCAGCCGCCCGCCGAAGATCCGCTCGAACTCGCCGTAGCTGGTGGTGAGCATCGGCACCCCCACGGGTCCTCGCTCGGTGACGCCCACCATGCCCGCGGTGCTGGTGCTGACGCCCTCGATGGGCTTGCTGCCGGTGTCGATCTCCTCGACGTAGACTCCCGGGGCCAGGTATTCAGGCATGGCGATCCTCGCACGTCAGGGGGTGCGTGTCAGAACCCGATGTCCAGCCGGTTCTCCCTACGGGTGTAATCGGGCACGAAAGTCACCTCGCGGGTGTCGCCGCCCCCGGTGGCCCGCACCGTGAGCTGCGCCGCGCGGGCGAGCGGGGGGAAGCGGTAGCGCCCTTGGGCGTCGGTGAGCACGGTGAAGCGGCCCAGGCGATGGAACTCCGCCGCCGGCCCCCCGCCGGACACCTCCACCACCTGCGCCGCCGCCAGCCCGGTCAGATTGTTCAGGTAGACGCAGGTGTCGCCGGCCAGGGCGGGGCGGGCGAACGGCTTCTGCGCGCCGGGCGGCTGCAGTGTCACACGCCGGACCCGCGAGCCGCGCCGGTGGCGGAAGGCGAGCGGGTGGGCGAAGACCAGCTGCGCCGGGAGCGAGCTCCCGTCCGCCGGGTCCAGGGCGGTGACGGTCGCCAGCTCCTGGATCGCGGGGTCGGTGTCGATCAGCAGGTGGCTCCCCACCGCGAGCCCCACCCGGTCCGAGACGTCGAGGCCGGTCGCGCCCGGGTCGGCGTCCGCCAGGGTGCTCTTGTCCTGCCCGGCCACCTCGGTGACGTTGCGGCGCCGCAGCCGGCCCGCGGCTGCGGGCCGCGCCGTGTACAGGGGCGGATGGAGCGAGACCAGCGAGGGCGCCTCCGGGGGGACGGATCCGTCCGCGGGGGGGAGCACCGGCCAGATCTCCGTCACCTCCACCGTGGCGCCGGCGACGGGGACGGAGCCGCCGTTGGTCCCCTCCGTCACCTGTCCCGAGATCCACACCGGCTCGCGGTGCAGCGCCACGTCGGGGAGGCGCACCGGGACGAAGCGGTCCGGGAACTGCGCGTCGAGCGGGACCGCGGCGGTGCCCGGGACGGGGAGGTACCCGTCGGCCGAGACGGAGAAGGGGACCGTGTACCCCTGGACGTTCAGCTTCGGGAACACCTCGGAGGGGATCCCGGAGAGCGCCACCAGTCCGCCGGCGGCGGCGCGCGGGCTCAGCCCGGCCACGGGAGTGGAGATGCGCACCGGGACGCGCGGCGCCTCGCCGGTCAGCTCGTCCACGCCGCGCGCCTGCACCGCCGCCCACGCCGCCCGCCCGGGAGCCGGGGGCTCGTCGGTGGAGAGCGTGTAGCGCTGGTCGCCGATCACCACCACGCGGGTGCCCATGCGTCAGCTCCCCCCCACCGGCTCGGTGGCGGTGATGGGGCCCCACTCCGGGTACGCCACCTCCACCGGGTGCACCACCTCCGCCGGGCGGCGGGAGCGGACGTACACCACCGTGACCTCGTACGACACCGAGAGCTGGTACGGGCGGTCCAGCGCC